>NZ_VYKE01000493.1:0-601 GCF_032424515.1 Pseudomonas sp. JV245A | reverse complement strand
GCCACGGTGTTGAGGGTGCCGCGGGCCAGGCGTACCAGGCGTTCCGGCGTGGCGCCGAGAAAGCAGCTGTCGCCACGGCTGAAGGCGAACAGGAAGGCCTGGGGATAGGCCGCCCTGAGGTTTTCCAGCAGCGGCCCGCAAGGAATGCTGCGGCTCGCCCGCAGGCAGACTTCCCGGGCCAGTACTACCTTGCTCAGCTCGCCGCCCTGGATTCGCGCGATGGCTCGGGCCACGCAGTCCTGCCAGCGGTCGGCTGCCTGGGTGTCGTCCTCGGCCTGGGTGCCAACGGGCATCTGTGCCAAGGGGGCGTGGGTATAGCGCGCCTGCAACAGGGCCCACTCCGCCTCCAGGGCACCGGCGCACTGGGCCACGTCGGCGCCGGGCTCGATCCACAGGCTGAACAGCCAGTGCTGCTGCTCGCCTTCGCGCAGCAGCAGGATCCGCGGCAGCACCAGGGACGTGGCGGCGAACGACTGCCACTGGGCACTGCGCGGGCCCTGGGGGTCGAAGGCAAAGCCGCCGCACAGGTAGGCCCGCTTGGGCCCGACCTGATGGGCCTGCAGCAGCAACTGGCGCCAGGCCTGGGTACTGGCGGCAAAAC
>NZ_VYKE01000492.1:0-605 GCF_032424515.1 Pseudomonas sp. JV245A | reverse complement strand
GGCCGCGCGGCCAATGTGATCCTCAACGAGGTCAACGGCGGCAGCCCCAGCCAGCTCAAGGGCTACACCGAAGTGGCCGGGCAGTCGGCCCATGTCATCGTCGCCAACCCCTATGGAGTGAGCTGCAACGGCTGCGGCTTTATCAACACCCCGAAAGCCACCCTGACCACCGGCAAGCCGGTGATCGAGAACGGCCAGGTCCAGCGTTACCAGGTGGACCAGGGCAGCGTCGCCATCGAGGGTGCGGGCCTCAACGCGAGCAATATCGACCAGTTCGAAATCATCACCCGCAGCGCCAAGATCAACGCCGAGATCCAGGCCAGGCACCTGGCGGTGATCGCCGGGGCCAACGACGTCGACGCCAAGACCTTGAACGCCACGGCCCGCACCGCCAACCCGGCGGATGCACCGCAACTGGCCATCGACTCATCAGCCCTGGGCGGCATGTACGCCGGGGCGATCAAGCTGGTGGGCACCGAGGCCGGGGTGGGGGTGAAGCTCGACGGCAAGCTGATCGCCAGTGGCGGTGATATCCAACTGGATGCCAACGGCCAGTTGCGCATGGCGGACGCCACTGCCGAGAAGGGCGCGGTGGCGATCAAGGC
>NZ_VYKE01000491.1:0-607 GCF_032424515.1 Pseudomonas sp. JV245A | reverse complement strand
GATGCTGATCCTCAGCTGGGGGCTGCTGGCAATGAGCCTGATCGACGCCGATCACCAGCTGCTGCCGGATGTGCTGGTGCTGCCACTGTTGTGGCTGGGGCTGATCGCCAACAGCTTCGGCCTGCTGATCAGCCTGGAGGATGCGCTGTGGGGGACGGTGATCGGCTACCTGTTCCTGTGGTCGGTGTTCTGGCTGTTCAAGCTGCTGACCGGCAAGGAGGGCATGGGCCACGGTGATTTCAAGCTGCTGGCCCTGTTCGGGGCCTGGGGCGGCTGGCAGATCCTGCCGCTGACCCTGCTGCTGTCATCCCTGTTGGGGGCGATTCTCGGCACGATCCTGCTGCGCCTGCGCCGGGAAAAGACCTCGACGCCAATCCCCTTTGGACCCTTTCTGGCCATTGCCGGCTGGATTGCCTTGCTCTGGGGTGGTCAAATAACCGACTTCTATCTGCAGTTTGTCGGTTTCCAATGACTCGCTCCGTTAACACACCCTGGACCCTCGGCCTGACCGGCGGCATCGGCAGCGGCAAAAGTGCCGCCGCCCAGCACTTCATCGACCTGGGGGTGCATGTGATCGATGCCGATCATGCCGCCCGCTGGGTGGTGG
>NZ_VYKE01000490.1:0-624 GCF_032424515.1 Pseudomonas sp. JV245A | reverse complement strand
CTCGCGCCCCCAGGCGATCAGCGGGGAACTGCTGAAGCTGGTGCCGCCCCTGGAGGGCCTGATTGCCGCCGGCCAGAGCGCCAAGGCCGAAGTGCTGTCGCTCAAGCAGACCGACCAGACGTTCCAGTTGCTGCTCAAAGTGACCCTGGACAACGGCCGGCAAACCACTTTGCAGGCCACCAGCAATCAACCCCTGCCCCAGGGCACCAGCCTGGCGGTCACCCAACCCTCGGCGGGCAACCTGGCGATCACCGTGCAACAGGCCATCGCCTCCAGTGTCGCCGCCCTGACCCGCCTGGACACCAGCCAACTGCCCCCCGGCACCCTGATCCAGGCCAAGGTGCTGACCACCCAGATGCTGCCCCAGGGCACCAGCCAGCCGGCGATCTATCGCTCCCTGGTGAGCCTGCTCAACACCGCACAGAGCGGCGCCACCCTGAGCATCGAAAGCCCGCAGCCGCTGCGCATCGGCAGCCTGCTCAGCGCCCTGGTCTCGGATGCCCAGACCCTGAATTTCGTCCCCCTGAGCAGCCGTCAGGAGCAATTGGCCATCGCCGCCCAACTGGCCAGCCAGCAAAGCCGCCAGGGTTCCCTCAGTAGCTTGATCAACGCCCTGCAGAACCT
>NZ_VYKE01000489.1:0-630 GCF_032424515.1 Pseudomonas sp. JV245A | reverse complement strand
CAACAGGCCTTCACCACCCTGGTGGCGGCCGATCGCGGCGATCAGGCAGTGGAGCTGCTGGCCCGAGAGCTGGCCGCACAGCCGGACGTGGCATTCGAACCGGCGCTGCTGGACCGCGGCGTGGATGTGGCCGTGGCGCACAACCGCGTGGACTTGGCGGAACAGTTCTTCAGTGCCTGGCGCAAGGTGCAGCCCGACAGCCCGGAAATCCTCGCCAAGGAATTCAAGCAGCGCCTGGCCTTCGGTGACCTGGCCGGCGCCCATGCGGTGGGCCTGCAACTGCTCGAACAGCGGCCGGATGACCCGCAGTTGCTGGAGCAGATGGCCCATCTCGCCGAATGGCAGGGCGACTCGGCCGCCGCCCTGGGCTACTGGATCAGCCTGAGCACGCTAAGCAAGGACCCGGCGCAGTTCGAGCACACCTGGCGCCTGGCGATGCAGACCTACGACTTCGACCGGGGCATCCCACTGCTGGCGGGGATCATGGACAGCCGCGCCCTGACCAACGTCGAGCTCGATGCCCTGGTCTACGCGCAAGAGTCCAGGGGGACGCCCGAGGAGGCAGAAAAGTGGCTGCGCCGCTATGTCGCCAAATACCCGAAACAGCGTCTGGCCTGGGTGCGCCTGTTG
>NZ_VYKE01000049.1:0-36968 GCF_032424515.1 Pseudomonas sp. JV245A | reverse complement strand
GCCTGGGCGTGGGCGTCGCCGCTGAAACGCAGGGCGGCAAAGCTGTCGGCCAGGGGCTTGAGGGCCTGGGCGGCATCCGGCGGGCCGGCGAGGCGCAGCAGTTCCCCGAAGTCGGCAGGGCAGATGGGGAAACAGTGTTCATAGTGGCGAACATGGAAACCGCAGCGATCGTCGTCCAGCTGCAGTTGCAGGCTGCCTTCCTGCAAGGCCTGCCCATAGTCGCTGCCGAGGAAGGGCAGCAACAACTGGCCTTCCATCAGCGGGTCGGGGGAATGCCACTGGATATCGAAGAACTCACCGTACGGGCTCAGGCGCCCCCATTGCAGCAGGTCCAGCCACCAGGGGTTGTCATTGCCGCCCACCGCCATGTGGTTGGAGACGATATCCAGGATCAGGCCCATGCCGTGCTGGCGCAGGGCATCCACCAGCCGTACCAGGGCCGCCTCGCCCCCCAGCTCGGGGTTGACCCGGGTGGGGTCCACCACGTCGTAGCCGTGCATGGAACCGGCCCGCGCGCAGAGCAGTGGCGAGGCGTAGAGGTGGCTCAGGCCCAGGCCGGCGAAGTAGGGCACCAGGGGCAGCGCATGATCCAGGGTGAAGCCCTGGTGAAATTGCAGGCGCAGGGTGGCCCGTGGCATTGGTGTGGCTGGCGGGCTCATCGGTCACGCTCCAGGGCCTGCTGCCGGGCACAGGCCAGCAGCTCCAGGCGCCGCGCCGCGTCGCTGTCGTCCAGCAGGCGCCGGCTGGCAGTGGCCAGGCGCCGGCGCCAGTTGGGGTGGCTGTCGAGGGTGCCGGGCAGGTTGGCCTGTTCGTCGATGCCCAGGGCGTCCTCCAGGGGCAGCAGCACTAGGGGCGCCCGGGTGTGGCCGAGGAAACGCACGCTGGCGTCTACCACCTGGTCGGCCTCGTGGCTTTCCTCGCGAAAGTTCTGCGGGTCCTGGGCCAGGGCGTGGCGCAGGCCGTTGCGTTCGTGCTGGCGGTGTTCGCGCCAGTGCCGCGCCGCCGCTTCGTCCACCAGGCCCAGGCGCTGGTTCCAGTCGATATCGCGGCCATGCCACCAGCCGTTGAGGGTCGGCAGGTCATGGGTGCTGGTGGTGGCTAGGGCATTGTCCGGCCAGTCGAGGATGGGCTTGAAGTGGCAGCCGTGGTCCTGTTCGAACAAAAGCACACGCATGCCGAGCATGGCCCGGGCGGCAAGTTTTTCCCGCAGCCCGTCGGGCACTGTGCCCAGGTCTTCGCCCAGCACTATGGCCTGGTGGCGATGGGATTCCAGGGTCAGCAGGCGCAGCAGGTCGTCCACCGGGTAATAGAGGTAGGCGCCATCGCTGGGAGGCGCGCCCAGGGGAATCACCCACAGCCGTTGCAGGCCCATCACATGGTCGATGCGCAGGCCCCCGGCATGGGCGAAGTTGGCCCTGAGCATTTCGATGAAGGCGCGGAAACCGTGGCGTTGCAGGCCTTCCGGGGAAAAGGCCGATATCCCCCAGCTCTGGCCCTGGCGGTTGAGGATGTCCGGTGGCGCGCCCACCGTCAGGTTGGCCAGTAACTGCTCCTGGCGGCTCCAGGCCTGGCTGCCGCCGCCGTCGGCGCCAACCGCCAGGTCGGCGATCAGGCCGATGCCCATGCCGCCGCTGCGGGCCGCGCTTTGCGCTCGCTCCAGGCTGCGGGCGATCAGCCACTGGCAAAAGGCATGGAAGCCGATTTCGTGGGCCTGTTCCTCGGCGAAATGAGCCAGGGCCAGGCTGGCCGGATCACGCCACTGCGGCGGCCAGTGACGCCAGTCCAGGTCCTCGCCACGGGCGGCGCGCTGGGCCTGGATGGCTTCGAAGCGGCAGTGGTTTTCCAGGGCCTCGCCGGCTGCCTGGCGGTAGCTGGCGAAGTCCTCGTGCAGCGGGTGCTCGCCCTGGCAGAAGCCTTCATACAGCGCCCGCAGTGCCCGCAACTTGGCCTGGGCCGCCAGGGGCCAGTCGATCAGCGGCAACTGTCCCAGGTCCTGCAGTTGTTTGCCCAGGCCACAGGCTTCGATCGCGGTGTGCCAGGCGCGGTCGCCGAGGATCGCGCCAGGGGCGGCATACAGGCTGTTGAGGAACAGCCGGCTGGAAGGCGAATAGGGGCTGTAGCGCAGCGGGTCGCTGCTGAACATGGCGTGCAGCGGGCTGATGGCCAGGGCATCGGCGCCGCGTTCGGCGGCCTGGCGCGCCAGTTCTTCAAGGGCCTGGGTATCGCCGAAACCGCCATCGCCGGGGCGGCGCAGGGCGTACAGCTGCACGCTGAGGCCCCAGGCCCGCGGGGTGGGCTGGTGCACGGCGTCGGCCACGCTGAAGCAGCGTTCGGGGGCCACTGCCAGGACAAAGTGTTCGTCGTCGATACTCACGGCGTGGTAACCCACCGGAATCGAGCCCGGCAGCCGGCTCTCGGCATCCAGGTCCAGGTGCAGCGGGCTGCCATCCTCCAGCCGCAGGACACAGGCTGTGTGCGGGGGGAAGTAGCGCGCCAGGTCCAGGCTCTGGCCGTGGTCGGCGGTCAGCAGCGGGGGCAGGTGCCGGCTCTGTTGCACCCCTTGCAATTGCAGCAGGCTCTGTTCGACCTGCTGCGGGTCTTCGGCCGGATGCCCCAGGCCGGCCAGGACAGCCCGCAGGACCCGGTCCTCGACCTTCTGGGCACGGCCGTTGGCATCGATCCAGTCCACTGCCAGGCCGGCGCGGCTGGCAAGCAGTTCCAGTTGCGCATCGCTCATAGGCATTCTCCATCTGGGTCGGTCGGGGAAGAGGTGGGGGCCAGCAGCACCAGCACGCTGTAGGCAGGCAGTTGGCCCTGGCACCAGTGCTTGAGGGTGTGCGGCGGGTATTCGAAGCACAACTGCGGTGCGGCCTCGGCGGCCAGTTCGACCTGATGCGGGCCGAGGTTGAGGTCGATGCGCAACAGGCTGCCGTCCCCCAGGCGCCAGCGCGCACTCAGGGCGCCCTCGGCCAGTACCTGGCAGCCCAGGGCCCGGGCGCCGGGCAGGCGCGGAACCAGCTCGCGGTGGCGGATCTGCAACAGGCTGCGGTACAGCTCGCGGGTGGCCTCGGCCTGTCGGGACTGGGCCCGTGGGCGCGAGGCCTGGAAGGTCGAGGCGGCGTTGGGGTCGGGAATGCGCTGGCGCTGCCCGGCGTCGGCGAAGGCACTGAAGGAGGCGAATTCGTTGCGCCGGCCCTCGCGCACCGCTTCGGCCAACTGGCCCTGGTGGCTGGTGAAGAACAGGAATGGTTCCTGGGCGGCCACTTCGTCGCCCATGAACAGCAGCGGAATCATCGGTGACAGCAGCAACAGCACCGTGGCCGCGTGCAGGGCCTGGGTCGGCGCCAGTTGGTTGAGGCGTTCGCCAAAGGCCCGGTTGCCGATCTGGTCATGGTTCTGCAGAAACAGCACAAAAGCGCTGGGTGACAGGTGCCCGCTGGGTTCGCCGCGGGCCTCGCCATGGCGGTTGGCATGGCCCTGGAAGGCGAAACCCTGGCTCAGGCAGCGGGCCAGTTGCTCAGTGGGCTGCTCGGCGAAGTCGGCGTAGTAGGCGTCGGTTTCGCCGGTCAGCAGCACATGCAGGGCGTTGTGGCCGTCGTCGTTCCACTGTGCGTCGAAGCCTTGTTGCAGCAGGCTGGCCTGATTGAACTCGTTCTCCAGGTTGAGCCACACATGGCGATCGGATGGCACTGCCTGGCGGACCCGCTGCGCCAGTTGCCGCAGGAAATCCGGATCGTCGATGGCGTGCACCGCGTCCAGGCGCAGGCCGTCGAAACGGTACTCCAGCAGCCACATCAGGGCGTTGTCGATAAAGAACTCGCTGACCTGCGGGCGGCGAAAGTCGATGGCAGCGCCCCAGGGGGTGTGCAGGTCCTGGCGAAAGAAGCCCTGGGCGTACTCCTGCAGGTAGTTGCCGTCGGGGCCGAAGTGGTTGTAGACCACATCGAGGATCACTGCCAGGCCCAGGCCATGGGCGGTATCGATCAGCGCGCGCAGCTCGTCGGGCGAACCATAGGAGGCTTCCGGGGCGTAGGGCAGCACGCCGTCGTAGCCCCAGTTGCGTTCGCCGGGAAACTCCGCCAGGGGCATCAGCTCGATGGCGGTCACCCCCAGTTCCACCAGGGCCGGCAGGGCTTGCTGCACCGCCTGATAGCCGCCCATGACCCCCACGTGGAGTTCGTAGATCACCGCCTCGTGCCAGGGCCGGCCGCGCCACTGCGGGTGCTGCCATTGATAGCGCTCGGGGTCCACCACCAGGCTTGGCCCGTGGACATCACCGAGCTGGGCCCGGGACGCCGGGTCGGGGACCTGGATCCGCTCGTCGATATTGAAACGGTAAGCGCTGCCCGCGGGGCAGCGCGCCTGGGTCATGAACCAGCCTTCGGGCTGGGGCTGCATGGGCAGCGACTGGCCGTCCGCCAGTTCGACGCTGACGCAGCGCGCATCCGGCGCCCACAGGGCGAACCGGGTGTGCTCGGCATCCAGCAGCCGCGCGCCATGAGTCCAGGTGTGCAGCGTGCTTGGGGGCATCGGTCCTTGCCTCTTACTGTCGGGCGGCCTGTCCCAGGGCCTTGGCCACCAGTTGCTCGTAGAGTTCGGCGTAGGGTTCCACCGCCTTGCACCAGTTGAAGGGCGCGGCCATGGCCCGGCAGCGCATGGCATTGAGCAGCGCCGGGTAGGCGAACACCTTGAAGGCCCGGGTCAGGGCTTCCTGGTAGCTGGCCACGGTGGATTCGTCGAAGAGGAAACCGGTGACGCCGTTCTCGATGGTGTCCGCCAGGCCGCCGGTGTTGCGCGCCACCGGCAGCGAGCCGAAGCGCTGGGCATACATCTGGCTCAGGCCGCAGGGCTCGTAGCGCGAGGGCATGAGCAGGAAATCGCTGCCGGCGAACATGCGCCGGGCGTCGGTCTCGTTGAAGCCGATGTGCACCCCGATGCGGCCGGGGAAGCGCCGGGCCAGGGCGCGCATGGACTGTTCTTCCTCCGGCTCGCCGCGGCCGATGATGGCGATCTGACCGCCGGACTGCACGATGAACTCGGCCACCGCTTCGGTCAGGTCCAGGCCTTTCTGGTAGACCAGCCGCGAGACCACGGCAAACAGCGGGCCGCTGGAGGCGTCAAGGCCGAACATCTGCCGCACATGGGCGGCGTTGGCTGCCTTGCCGTCCCAGTCGCCGATGCTGAAAGGCGTGAGCAGGTGGGCGTCGGTGGCGGCGTCCCAGCTTTCATCGATGCCGTTGGGGATGCCGCTGAGCAGGCCCTGTTGGGTCTTGCTGGCGAGGAAGCCGTCAAGCCCGCAACCGAAGGCCGGGGTGGTGATTTCCTGGGCATAGGTGGCGCTCACCGTGGTGATGTGGCTGGCGTAGGCCATGCCGGCCTTGAGGAACGACAGCTTGCCGTAGAACTCCATGCCTTCCTGTTGCAGGGCATGCTCGGGGATGCCCAGTTCCGGGCACGAGGCCAGGCTGACCACGCCCTGATAGGCCAGGTTATGAATGGTGAACAGGGTCGGCGTGCGTTGCCCGCGCCAGTGCATGTAGGCCGGCGCCAGCCCGGCGGGCCAGTCATGGGCGTGCACCAGGTCGGGGCACCAGTGGATCTGCGCCAGGTTGGCCGCGATGTCGGCGGCGGCCAGCCCCAGGCGGGCGAAGCGGATATGGTTGTCCGGCCAGTCGCGGCCGTTGTTGGCGCCGTAGGGCGTGCCTTCGCGCTCGTAGAGTTCCGGGCAGATCAGCACGTAGATCACCAGGCCGTCGGGCATGTCCATGCGCCCGATCTTGCAGGCCGGCAGTGCCGCGTGGCCACCCAGCTCCCCGATGATGTGGATCGGGTTTTCGCTATGCAGCACCTGGGGGTAGCCGGGGATCAGTACCCGCACATCGTGCAGGTGGGCCATGGCCCTGGGCAGGGCGGCAGAGACGTCGCCCAGGCCGCCGGTCTTCACCAGGTCGGCGATTTCCGAAGTGACGAAAAGCACTCGCTTGCGGTTGGGATTGGGCCGCGCCAGCGGCAGCACCGTCTTGTTCCCAGGGACCGGAACCGAGGGGGCGGCGCGGTCGCCGGCCTGCTGTTGAGGGTGATCTCCCTGAGTGTCCAATACGGCGCTGATCATGTGTCTCTCCCGTTTTATTGATCTGTTCTGGTGTCTCGAGCGCCGCGCGTGGCCAATTCCTGTGGCCGGGCGCAAACGCGCCACACGTCGATCAGCCTGCGCTGCTCGAGCGTGGAAGCAGAAAGGGTGGAGGAGCCGTTGCAAGGAATGCACCAGTGGCAGCGACCCTACCTTTAACCTGACCTTGGGCCGAAGCGAAAAGTTTCGACTTTTTCTCGGTGAATGTGACTGCCCGGTCACAGTGCGAAATTCAGTCTAGGACAGAACCTAGAGCGGTGCCGGGGGAGGTGGGTGTTTCCCGGGGTTGGCAGGGCGGGCGGCGAACGCGTCCCGACGAAAGGTCGGCCATGCACTGCCCGGGAGCGGGGCCGTTGCGGCCCGGGGGCGAAAATGGGGAGGGGCTGCCGGGGGCCGGTGCCGTTGTGGTGCGGCGCCGCCCAAAGAACGGGCACAGGCGGGCTCCTGCGCCCAGCGTCCCTGCGAGCCTGGTCGCCGCCGAGCCTGCGAAAAGCTGCGCAGGACCTTGCCTGGCGATCGCCACGGGGGGCTTTCAGTTGAGCAGGCGGATCGGCTGGCCGGCGTGCCAGGCTTGCAGGTCTTCGATCATCTGGCCGAAGAACTGCTGGTAGTTCTGCCGGCTGACATAGCCGACATGGGGCGTGGCCAGAACATTGGGCAAGCGCCGCAAGGGGTGGTTGGCAGGCAAGGGTTCCTGCTCGAACACATCCAGTGCGGCCCCCGCCAGCCGGCCCTGTTCCAGGGCGGCAATCAGCGCGGCTTCATCGACAATCGGCCCGCGGGCGGTATTGACCAGCAGCGCCCCGGGCTTCATCCACGCCAGGGCCTGGGCGTCCACCAGGCCACGGCTGCGCTCGCTGAGCACCAGGTGCACCGAGAGCACATCGGCTTGTTCGAACAGTTGCTGCTTGTCGACATGGGTCACGCCGGCCGCGGTCGCGCGTTCAGCGGTGAGGTTCTCGCTCCAGGCAATCACCCGCATGCCGAACACCTGGCCGAATTGCGCCACCCGTTGGCCGATGCTGCCCAGGCCGAGAATGCCCAGGGTCTTGCCGTGCAGATCACCCCCCAGGCCCTGTTGCCAATCGCCTGCGCGCAGGGCGCAGGCTTCGCTCAGCAGGTTGCGGCTCAGGGCCATGAGCAGGGCCCAGGTCAGCTCCGGCGCGGCGTGCTTGTAGCTGTCGGTGCCGCACACCTGGATCCCCAGGGCGCTGGCCGCCTTGAGGTCGATGGCGGCGTTGCGCATGCCGCCGGTGAGCAGCAGCTTGAGCTGCGGCAGGCTGCGTAGCAGGGTTTCATCGAACCGGGTGCGCTCGCGCATCACGCAGATCACCTGGAACGGTTGCAGGCGCCGGGCCAGGGTGGCGGGGTCTGCCGGGTAGTCGTGAAGGAAGCTGACCCGGCCGATGCTATCGAGCACCGACCAGTCCACTACCTCGCGCGCTACGTCCTGCCAATCATCGATTACCGCAATCTCTAGTGCCATGTTCGGGCTCCTGGCTCAGGGTTGCTTCAACCAGCCCAGCAGGGCCTGGTGGAAAGGCTCGGGTTGTTCCATTTGCGGTGCGTGGCCCAGCCCCGGGAACTGCACCAGGGTCGAATGGGGGATGCGCTGCGCCACCTGCTTGCCCAGGTCCTGGTAGTGGCCGATGCGCGCCTTGACCTCGGGCGGCGCGATATCGCTGCCGATGGCGGTGGTGTCGGCGGTGCCGATCAGCAGCAGGGTCGGCATCTTCAGGTCCTGGAATTCGTAGTACACCGGCTGGCTGAAGATCATGTCGTAGATCAGCGCCGAGTTCCACGCCACCAGGCGCTTGCCGGGGCCCTGGTTGAGGCCGGCGAGCATGTCCACCCAGCGCTGGTACTCGGCCTTCCAGCGGCCGGCGTAATAGGTCTGCTGCTCGTAGCGGCGGATACCCTCGGCGGTCTGCTTCAGCTCGCGCTGGTACCACTGGTCGACGCTGCGCCAGGGCACGCCCAGGGCTTTCCAGTCTTCCAGGCCGATGGGGTTGACCAGGGCCAGTTGCCGTACCTGATCGGGGTATTGCAGGGCGTAGCGGGTGGCCAGCATGCCACCGGTGGAATGGCCCAGCAGGCTGGCCTGGCTGACGCCAAGTTTGGCCAGCAGTTGATGGGTGTTCTGCGCCAGTTGCTGGAAGCTGTACTGGTAGTGTTCGGGCTTGCTGGAGGTACAGAAGCCGATCTGGTCCGGGACTATC
The DNA here is from genome assembly GCF_032424515.1 of Pseudomonas sp. JV245A. NCBI lineage: Bacteria > Pseudomonadati > Pseudomonadota > Gammaproteobacteria > Pseudomonadales > Pseudomonadaceae > Pseudomonas > Pseudomonas sp. JV245A. The sequence goes on along the minus strand of NZ_VYKE01000049.1, from coordinate 28,619 downwards.
ACCCGGTAGCCTGCGGCGCTCAGGGCCTTGATCGAGCCCTCCCAGGTGGCGCCGCAGAAGTTCTTGCCATGCATCAGTACCAGGCTGCGCCCGTTGGCCGGGCTCTGGGGCGGTACATCCATATAGCCCATCTGCAGTGCCTGGCCCTGGGACACAAAGCTGAAATGCTGCAAGGGATAGGGGTAGTCGAAGCCCTGCAGTTCGGGACCGTAGACCGGCCCCTGGGCGGCGAGGGCAGGCAGGGCCAGGGGCAGCAGCAAGGCACTGAGCCAGCGAGGGGTAGCAAGGGGCATAAGGACACTCCGCAAGGTTGCGGGCGATGCTGTAGCCGCCGGATTAGGGCGACGTTAAGCCACAGGCAAACCCTGGGCGTCGGCTTGCCGACAAGGAAGGCCTTGAGGCAGGTGGTTGCGGGGGCGGGCACTTTCGCTGGCAAGCCAGCTCCTGCGCGGTGATGGGGAGCTGCGGGCGCTCAGCCGATCCAGCCCAGGGTCAGCCACGCCAGCACGGCGTAGCGCGCGCCCTTGGCCAGGGTGACCAGCAGCAGGAAGCGCTTGAGGGGTTCGCCCATGACGCCGGCCACCAGGGTCAGCGGATCGCCGATCAGCGGCATCCAGCTCAGCAGGAGCGTCCAGTGGCCATAGCGTTGGTAAGGCCCCCGGGCCCGCTCCAGGTGACGCGAGCTGACCGGAAACCAGCGGTGCTCCTTGTAGTGTTCCAGGCGCTGGCCCAGCCACCAGTTGACCAGCGAGCCCAGGACATTGCCCAGGGTCGCCACCAGCCACAGCCCGAGCACTGCCAGTTGGCTGTTGTGCAGCAACCCCACCAGCAGCGCTTCCGATTGCAGGGGCAGCAGGGTGGCGGCGCCGAACGCCGCCAGGAACAGGCCGAAGTAGGCGCCGAAGATCAACGGGCCGGGTAGTCCGCGACGACCACGTCCTTGCCCTCGCGGGTCAGGCCGATGACCTGGAAGGCATCGGCGCCCATGCCGTCCATTTCCATCCCGGGGGAGCCCATGGGCATGCCCGGGGCGGCGATGCCCAGCAGGTCATCGCGCTTGCGCAGGGCCAGCACCTGTTCGGCCGGCACGTGGCCCTCGACGAACTTGCCGTCGATCACCGCGGTATGGCAGGAGCCCAGGCGCGGGGCGACGCCGAGCCGCTGCTTGACCGCGCTCATGTTGCTTTCCACGTGGTCGGTCACGGCAAAGCCGTTGTCCTGCAGGTGCTCGATCCACTTTTTGCAGCAGCCGCAGTTGGCGTCGCGGTGCACGTCGATGGGAATCAGTTCTCCAGCCTGGGCCAGGGAGCTGATCAGCAGGGCGGACAGGGCCGCCAGACGCAGTGAGGTGTTCATCGAAAGTCTCTTTGTCGCTGATCAATAAGGAAGGGTGGCATGGCCGGCCACCCGCGGTTGCACGCTCGGGGTGGTGCATTTTGCGGTTTTTTTCGCTGGCCGCCGCTGGCTTTTGTTTCAAGGTGATACCAAGGCCGGCCAGCGGTTGTGGCCTTCAGAACCACAGGCGCAGGCCCAGGACCAGGCGCGGGTCGTTGTCCAGCTCGGCCTCGTCCCGGGCGTAGTCGGCGCTGCGGCCGTAGCTGCGGTTCCAGGTCACCCCTATATAAGGAGCGAACTCGCGGCGGATCTCGTAGCGCAGGCGCAGGCCGATCTCGCTGTCCGCCAGGCCTGCGCCCAGGCCCCGTTGCCGGTCATTGCGGCTATAGAGGTTGACCTCGGCGGAGGGCTGGAGGATCAGGCGTTGGGTCAGCAGCAAGTCGTAGTCACCCTTGAGGCGCAGGGCGGCCTGGCCGTCCTCGCCGAGGTAGGCGGTGACCTGGCTTTCAAAGTTGTACAGGGCCATGCCTTGCAGCCCCAGGGCGGCCCAGGTCTGCGGCGTGCCGGGCTTGAAGTCCTGGCGCAGGCCGCCCACCAGGTCCCACCAGGGGCCAATGGCATGGCCCCACAGGGCTTGCAGCTCGGCGTGCTCGGTGACGCCCCGGGTGCGTTCGCCTTCACTGCGCAGCCAGAGCCGGTCGCGGTCGCCACCGACCCAGCCCTCGACCTCCCAGGCGACGCTGCCGCCCGGGTCGGCGTCCTGCCATTCCAACTGGTCCACCAGCAGGAAAGTGTTCAGCGACGGGCCGTGGATGTGGCCGCTGGGGCCCTGGTAGACCGCCGCCCGATCGGCATCGGTCAGCACCGGGATCGGTGTGCGGCTTCGTGTGGGGGCTGGCGCCTGCATGCCGGGCATCTGCGAGTGGTCCATGGCGCCCATGGCGGTCCCGGGCACGCTGGAATGGTCCATGCCCGGCATCGATTCGCCCTGTGCCGGTGCCCAGGGCCAGGCCAACAGGAGCAGGGCCAGGCCAACGCCGGGCTGCCGGGTGAAGCGGAGGTAATCAAGCTTCATGGTGGCGTTCCTCCTCGACCCGGACTTCGCGGAACATGCCGCTTTCCATGTGGTACAGCAGGTGGCAGTGATAGGCCCAGCGCCCCAGGGCATCGGCGGTGACCCGGTAGCTGCGGCGGGTGCCCGGCGGCATGTCGATGGTGTGCTTGCGCACCTGGAAGCGGCCGTGTTCGTCCTCCAGGTCGCTCCACAGCCCGTGCAGGTGGATGGGGTGGGCCATCATGCTGTCGTTCACCAGTTCGATGCGCAGCCGCTCGCCATACCGCAGGCGCAGGGGTTCGGCTTCGGCAAAGGGAATGCCGTCGAAGGACCAGGCGAACTTTTCCATGTGCCCGGTCAGGTGCAGGGTCAGGGTCCGGCTCGGTTCGCGGCCGTCGGGGTCGGCGAAGGTGCTTTTCAGGTCGGCGTAGCGCAGCACCCGGCGGCCGTTGTCGCGCAGGCCGATGCCCGGATCGTCCAGGCGCGGCATGGGGTTCACCGCTTGCATGTCCACCAGGGGGTTGCTGGTTTCCGAGGTCGGGTGGCTGATCGTGGCGTTCATCGCGCCGTGATCCATGGCGGCCATGGCGCCATGGTCCATGCCCGGCATTGCCCCGTGATCCATGGCACCCATGGCCATGTCCGTCATGCCCAGCAGCGGTCGCGGGTCCATGGCCGGTGCCTCGGCCACGAGCCCGGGGGCACTGGCCAGGGTGCCCAGGGCATAGCCGCTGCGGTCCATGGCCTGGGCGAACAAGGCGTGGGCTCCGGCACCGGGTTGCACCAGCACGTCGAAGGTTTCGGCCACGGCAATGCGCAGTTCATCCACGGTCACGGGCACCACGTGCTGGCCGTCGGCGGCGACCACGGTCATCTGCACCCCGGGAATGCGCAGGTCGAAATAGCTCATGGCCGAGGCATTGATCACTCGCAGGCGCAGGCGTTCGCCGGGGCGGAACAGCCCGCACCATGGCTGGCCCGGGGCCTGGCCGTTGAGCAGGAAGGTATAGGTGGCGCCGCTGACATCGGCGAGGTCGGTGGGGGTCATGTTCATCTGCGCCCACATGCTGCGTTCGGCCAGCGTGGCCGCCCAGCCGTCGCGGCCGACGTCCTCGATGAAGTCGCCCAGGGTGCGCTTGTGCTGGTTGTAGTAGTCGGACTGTTTCTTCAGGGTGTGCAGGATCTGCCTCGGCTCCTCGTCGCTCCAGTCCGAGAGCAGCACCACGTAGTCGCGTTCGTAGCTGAAGGGCTCCGGTTCCCGGGCGTCGATCACCAGCGGGCCATACACCCCCAGTTGCTCCTGCAGCCCGGAATGGCTGTGGTACCAGTAGGTGCCGTGCTGCTTGACCGGGAAGCTGTAGCGGTAGAGCCCGCCGGGCTCGATGCCCTCGAAGCTCAGGCCGGGCACGCCGTCCATGTCGGCCGGCAGGATGATCCCGTGCCAGTGGATGGAACTGGGCTGGTCCAGGCGGTTGCGCACCCGCACAGTCACCCGGTCGCCTTCGCGCCAGCGCAGCAGGGGCCCGGGCAGGCTGCCGTTGATGGCCATGGCCTTGCGTGGCCGGCCGCTGAAATTCACCGGCAACTGCTGGATGCACAGGTCGAAGTCGCTGCCGGCCAGGACCTCGGGCTGGCCCGGGCTGCTGATGGCCCAGACCGGGTTGCGCCACAGGCCGAAGCCGGCCAGTACACCACCGGCAGCCAGGGCCTTGACGAAGGTGCGGCGGGAGGGGCTGTGGAACGAGGAGGGGCGCGGCATCGGAGGCTTCCAGTCAGTCAGCGGATTGGAGCGGACTCTAATCGGCGCTGGCTGTCAGGAAACTGAGGTGGGCATTACAGATTTGTCAGTCGTCGGGCTGTTCCAGACGCTGCTTGAGGTTGCCCAGGGCCTGGCTCGAAAGCTGCTCCATGCGTGCTCGCAGGCCACTGAGCTGCAGGTCGGTGGCGTATTCCAGGGTGCGCCGGAACAGTGTGCCGTCGCCCTGCTTGCTCAACAGGTAGTGGATCGAACCGTCCAGCGCGGCGGAACTGAACAGGGTCTTGAACTCCTTGGGAAACACCGCCACCAGCACCCGGTAGCTGATGGGCAGCTGCACCCCCAGCAAGTCCATGGTTTCACTGAAGCGGTGGCCGGCGGGCAATGAACCGCACAGGCCGGTGTCGGCACGCAGGCTGGAAGGGTGCCACTCCGGCCAGCGGTCCGGCTGCGTCACGTAGTAGTAGACGGTGTCGATACTGGCCTGGATAAACAGTTCGTGGCTGATCTGTTCATGCAACAGATGTGTCTGGCGCTGTCCCATGAGGCACCTCACGTCCTTGTGACCGGAGCCTGAAATATAGCCCCGCCCCGGCGGGCTGCCAGGGGCGGGGGCAGACCGTTCAGCGGACTTTGAAGCGGCTCATCAGGTGGCTGACCTGGGCATTGGCCTGCAACAGGCTCTGGGTGTTGCTTTCCCCGGCCCGGGCGCTGTCCACCAGCTCCTCGACCATGTGTCGGATGCTCACCATGCTGCGGTTGATCTCCTCGGTCACGGCGCTCTGCTGTTCGGCGGCGGTGGCGATCTGGGTGCTCAGGCTGTTGATCTGGCTCACCGAGTCGGCCATTTCGTCGAGCCCGCTGTTGACCCGCGCCGTGGCATCCGCCGCTGACTGGCAACTGGCCTGGGTGTTTTCCATGGCGCTGACCGAGGAACTCACGCCCTGGGTCAGGCGCGCGAGCATTTCGTTGATCTGCGAGGTGCTGTCCTGGGTCCGCGCGGCCAGGGCCCGCACTTCATCGGCGACCACGGCGAAGCCGCGGCCCTGTTCTCCGGCCCGGGCGGCCTCGATCGCGGCGTTCAGGGCCAGCAGGTTGGTCTGCCCGGCGATGGCGCCGATCACCCCGAGGACCTCGGTGATGCGCTGGGCGTCGGCTTGCATGGCCTCGACCTTGTGGGTGGCATCGGCGACTTCGTCGATCAAGGCGATGACGCTGCCGGAAGCTTCGCCCACCACCACCCGGGAACGTTCTGCGTGTTCGTTGGCGCGGCGGGTGAAGTCTGCGGTCTGGGCGGCGTTGGCGGCAACGCTGTCGGCGGTGCTGCTCATTTCGGTAATGGCGGTCACCGTCTGATCGGTTTCCGAGGCATGGCGCAACAGGATCTGCCGGCTGTGGGCCGAGCTCTGCTGCAACTGCCCCAGGCTCCCGGCCATGGCCTCGGTGGCCTGGGTGACCTCGCCGATCATCTGTTGCAGGTACTGGATAAAGCGGTTCACCGAGTGGCCGATGGCCCCCAGTTCGTCCTCGGCGCGGATCACGATGCGCCGGGTCAGGTCGGCGTCGCCGGTGGCCAGGGCGTCGATATTGCCCTTGAGGATCTTCATACGCTGCACCAGTTGGCGGATCGCATAGACCTGCAGCAACACCAGCAGGATCACCATGGGGATCTGCAACAGGCTCAGGGTACTCAGCACGTCGTCGCGCTGGGCGGTGATCAGCTGGGTCGGCAGGGCGCTGGCGAGAAACCAGGGCGTGCCTTCGATGGCGCGCATGAAGAAGGTGCTGGGCACCCCGGCATTGTCGAACTCGACGCGCCGTGCCCCCTGGTCAGGTTGCTGCAGGGCGGCCTGGACCTGGGCGGCGAAGGGGGAGCCGGGGCTCAGGTCGCGGATGTTCTTGAGCACGATCGGGCCGTTGATCCGCGAGCTGTTGCTGATGATCTTGCCGTCGGCTTCGACGATCAGCATCTCGGCCTTGAGTGCCTGTTCCTGGCGCGCCACCAGGTCGTTGAAGAAACCCAGGGTCACGTCGATGGTGGCCACGCCCCAGGGCTGGCCGTCGCGGCGGATGGCCATGGCGCAGTTGGTGCGCGGCTCGGCGCTGGCATCGTCCTTGTAGGCTGCAGCCCAGGCGCACTGGCCGGGGGCGGTCTGCATGCCGCCCAGGTACCAGGGCTGCTCGTAGTAGTTGGGCGCCGGGTCGCTGTTCCAGAAGGTGTTGACCACCAGCTTGCCGGAGGCGTCACGGTGCCAGAAGGTGCTGTGTTTGTTGCGCCCCGGGGTGCGCTGGCCGGGCAGGGGCCAGATGCCGCCGCCGAAGACTTTCTGTTCACCATACTGGTCCACCAGGCCCGGCAGGACCTTGTCGATGCTGTCGCTGTCGAGCAGGGGAATGGTCTGGGTGATGCTGCGTTGCTGGGCCTGGACCTTGTTCAGTTCGCCCTGGATGCGCTGCGCCACTTCGGCGATGCGGTTGAGGGCTACCTGTTCTTCGGTATGACGCAGCTTGGGCGCTACCAGTTGGCTGATGCCCACCACCGTGAGTATCAGCATCAAGACAATGAACAGGACCAGAAACAGCGTGTAGCGGGCTTGAATCGTGCGCAAAGCGGGCATGGGACCTGTCCTTACCAAGCGATTTTTATTATTCGGGAATGCGATGCCTTGTCAGGGCATCCACAGGATGTCGGCGCGGTTTTTCCGCTCTTTAGTACGATCGTCCAAAAAAAAGGCATGCCCTGGAAAAAAACTGCGCCCAGGGATGGTGGGGTAGGGCAAAGGCGCCCGGTCAAGGGCAAGGCCAGGCATGAAAAGATGACGCCTTGATGTGCGGGAAAACTTGCCGGGCCTTTTAAACAGGGCCTTTGCGGTAATTGTGTCGAGTTTGTACAAAAATTGTAAATTCAGGAAATAAAGCGTTGTTGGTGCTTGCCACGGCGTTGATACTTGCGCCCATTCAGATGTTTCAACACGGCTTACATCCTTGTTCAGGCACCTTGTCAGAAGTTTCATGGTGCTGAAAAAGGTGATTGGAAGGCCGGACTACAGGAGTTACAGCATGGCAATCGGATACGTCGGCGGATGGACCAGCAAGGCTGGGCTGCTGGTGCAGGAAAGCCCGGGCAGCTCGTCCAAGCCGGTTTCCCAAAGCGCCAAGGTACGGCAGATGCTCAGCCTGGTAGGCCAGAACCCTACCGTGCTCGACATCCGCAAGATGGATCAGTTGAAGCTGCACAAGCAGATCAAGGGTTTCGATCCGACCAACGTCACTGCCAAGTCCCTGGGCGGCATGAGTACCTTTCTCAAGAACAATGGCCTGATTTCCGATGTCACGGCGCTGAACCTGATCAACGCGGGCGATCAGTTCGACCGTTTCGGGATTCCGAAGAACCCCGATCAGCCGTTCAATGCCCTCGAGTATTTCGCCATGAAGCTCGATGACATCCAGAACAACAACCTCAAGGGCAACAAGTACGCCAACTACCTGATCCCCGAGTACAAGAAAGCCATCTATGTACTTCAGGGGCTGCAGAACTATGGCAAGGGCAACGGCACCACGGTGACTGACAAGAACGTCTCCACCAAGGCCTGATCCCCATGGCGCGCACTGCCTGCCGGTGCGCGCCATAGCTGCCTTCAACGCCCCAGCAAGCCCATTACCTCTTCGGCATACCGGGTTCCGGCGGTGGTCTGCGGGCTGAAGATCTGCTCCAGTGACGCCAGTTCCTCGGCGCTCAGCCTCACCTCCAGCGCCGCCACGTTCTCTTCCAGATACCGCCGTTGTTTGGTTCCGGGAATCGGAATCAGGTAATCGCCCTGGGCCAGCACCCAGGCCAGGGCCAGTTGTCCGCTGCTCACCCCCTTGTCCGCCGCCAACTGCTGCACCTGTTGCACCAGGCGCAGGTTGTGCTGGAAGTTTTCGCCCTGGAAACGTGGGTTGAAACGCCGGTAGTCGTCGGCGGCGAAGTCTTCCGGGCTTTTCAGGGCCCCGGTGAGAAACCCCCGGCCCAGCGGGCTGTAGGGCACGAAGGCGATGCCCAGGCGCTGGCAGGCGGCGAGGCAGCCGTTGTCTTCCTGATCCCGGCTCCATAGCGAATATTCACTTTGCAGGGCGCTGATCGGATGCACCTTGTGCGCCCGCTCCAGGGTTGCCGCCGAGGCTTCGCTCAGGCCCAGGTAGCGCACCTTGCCGGCCTGGACCAGCTCGGCCATGGCGCCGACGGTTTCCTCGATAGCAACGTCCGGGTCGACCCGGTGCTGGTAGTACAGGTCCAGGGTGTCCACCCCCAGGCGCCGCAGGCTGCCGTCGATGGCGGCGCGGATGTATTCCGGCCGGCCGTCGACCCCGCGGGCCGCCGGGTTGGCCGGGTCGCGGACAATGCCGAACTTGCTGGCCAGGAACACCTGTTCGCGCTTGCCGCGAATGGCCCGACCGATCAGCTCTTCGTTGCTGTGGGGGCCGTAGATGTCGGCGGTATCGAGCAGGTTGACGCCCAGTTCCAGGGCCCGATGCAAGGTGGCGACGGCTTCCCGGGGATCGTTGCCGGTGGTGTAGAAATCGCTCATGCCCATGCAGCCCAGGCCAATGGCGGAAACCTGCGGGCCGTCCTGGCCCAGTTGTCGAGTGCGCATCGATGAATGCTCCGGTAAGGGGAAAGAGCCTGCAGTGTGCTACTCGACAAAAAACCGATAAACAGGCTAAAAGCGCTATCACTATTATTGAATTCTAAATAATCGGCAGGTTTGCTCCATGGATCGTTTTAACGCCATGCGCGTCTTTACCCGTATCGTCGAGCTGGGCGGCTTTGCCAAGGCTGCCGACAGTCTGCAGATGCCGCCGGCTTCGGTGACCATTCTGATCAAGCAACTGGAGGCCCATCTGGGGGTGCAGTTGTTGCACCGCACCACCCGCCAGGTCAGCCCGACCCTGGACGGAGCCGCCTATTACCAGCGTTGCGTACGCTTGCTGGCGGACCTGGAGGAGAGTGAGGCGGCGTTCTCCCTGGCCCGGCATAACCCCCGTGGACTGTTGCGTGTCGATATGCCGGTGGGCATCGGCCGGTTGCTGGTGATACCGGCGCTGCCGGAGTTTTCCGCGCGCTATCCGCAGATCGAACTGGAGATCGGCCTCAATGACCGCCCGGTGGACCTGATCCGCGAGGGCGTGGACTGTGCGCTGCGCGGCGGCCCGGCCCTGGACGAGAGCCTGGTGGCGCGGCCGCTGGCGCAGTTGCAGCAAGTCACCTGTGCCAGCCCCGGGTACCTGCGCCAGCGGGGGGTTCCCCGTACTCCGCAAGAGCTGCAAGGGCATCAGATGGTGGAGTATTTCTCCAATGTCAGCGGCAAGCGTTATGGCCTGGAATTCTTCTTCGCCGGCCAGTTGCAGCCGGTGCAGTTGCCCAAGCGGGTGGCGGTGAACAGCGCCGATGGCTACCTGGCGGCCTGCGAAGCCGGCTACGGGCTGATCCAGACCCCGTACTACCACGTTGCCCGGCAGTTGCAGGACACGACCCTGCAGCGGGTGCTGGAGGACTACCCGCTGCCTGCATTGCCGCTGACCGCGCTGTACCCGCCCCAGCGGCACCTGTCGACCCGCCTGCGGGTATTCATCGATTGGCTGGTGGAGCTGTTCGCCCGCCCGGGCAATCACATTTCTTGCCCCTGAATGGTCGGGCGCCAGACAGCAAAACGCCCGCGACAAGGCGGGCGCTGGTGGCGAGATCGGGCGGCTCATGGGGCCGATGGGCTGTCCGGATGACTCAGCGGTGATAGTAGCCCGGGCCGCCGTCGTAGTAGCGGTGGTGCCCGCCATCGTGGGGCATGATGATGCAGCCCGACAGGGTCAGCATGGCCAGCAGGGGAATCAGCAGTGTGATTCGACGAAACATGGATCAATCCTCAAAGGGCTCGGGGAACACGGCAGGACGACAAGGAAGAAAAAACTCCTTCGCGCCTGTACCATGTGACCCCGATTTGCCCGGCTCATCCCCGAATCCGGGTATGTGCTTGGCATCGATCTTGATACACGGCAGATACAATTTCAGCTTCAGGACCCGGCAATGACTCAGAAACAACGCTTGATCTACTCGATTCTGATTTCCCTGGTGGTACTGGGAATCATGCTTGGCCTTTCCTACCTGCAGAACAACGGCATCATCAGCGAGAAGCTGTTCCAGTACATCGCCATTGGCGTGGCGGTGGTCGTGGTGGTGATCAACGGCGTGATGCGCCGCAAGGTCAAGCCCTGAGCCCGGGCTCGACGGCCTCAGGAGAGACCGTCGAGCACCGCTGCGGCCTGCTGGTGCAGGCTGTAGCTCTTGTCTGCATTGAGGGTCAGTACACCCTCGCTGCACAGCCGCTTGAGCACCTCCCGCACACTGAGAAAGGACAGGGGAATATCCAGTTCCAGCAGTTGGCTGTGGATGCCGCGCACCCCCAGGGAGCGGTCGCTCTGGGCCGCGGTGAGCAGGGCGTCGATGACTTTCAGGCGAATCAGGCTGGTACGCAGGCCGAAGCTTTTGAGCAGGTGCTTGATTCGTTCATTACTGTTGCGCTCGGCGTTCTTGCCGAAGACACCGGCGCCGGCATTCAGGGAAGGCGTGCTGTTCACGGTGTTGCCGTCCATTGGCAGTTGCGGGTTGTACATGCAAAAACTCCTTATCAGAGCCTGATCAGGAAAAGAATGATGGATGCTCTAGTAACTAGACGAACGAGCACGGCAAATCATGAAGTCCTGAATGTAGAAAATTTGTCGGTATCAGGTCGCTGACATGTGATGGCGGGGCTTTTGGCCTTTGCGGATTAAATTTTTTTCAAGCATTTCGTCTTTATGGGCAGGCAGGCGTCGGGTGATCCGTGCGCGGCTGGATTCCCAGACTGGCGGCGTTGCCAACCGCTCCTGCACACCAGTCCTGGTTCTGTATTTTTGCATCAGGAGTCGGCGTGATCATTTCCAGGCAGTTACCGAGTTTTTGCCTTGCAGCCCTGTTTCTAAGCTTCAGCGGTGGCGCCCATGCCTTGGCGCAGCCCGAGCAGACCCGCGCCGAGATTCGCCGCACCAGTTTTGGTGTGCCGCACATCCGTGCCGACGACGAGCGCGGCCTGGGCTACGGCATCGGCTACGCCTACGCCCAGGACAACCTGTGCCTGATGGCCAATGAGGTGCTGACGGTCAACGCCCAGCGCTCGCAATACTTCGGCGCCGAGGGCCAGACCCTGGAACAGCGCGACAACCTCAGCAGCGACCTGTTCTTCAGTTGGCTCAACACTCCCCAGGCCGTTGCGGCCTTCTGGCAGGCCCAGACCCCGGCGATGCGCGAGCGCATGCAGGGTTACGTCGAGGGCTACAACCGCCAGCTGGCGGAGCGCCAGGCCCAGGGCCTGCCCGAGCAATGCCGGGGTGACTGGGTACGGCCGCTGGCCACCTCGGACCTGGTGAAACTGACCCGACGCCTGTTGGTGGAAGGCGGTGCCGGGCAGTTCGCCGAGGCCCTGGCCGGGGCCACGCCACCTGGAGCCACGGCCCAGGCCGGGCTGCCGGCCGAGCACTGGCAACTGGCGGCGGCACGCCAGCAGCGTTTCGCCCTGGACCGTGGCAGCAACGCGGTGGCCATCGGTAGCGAGCGTTCGTTCAACGGCCGTGGGCTGCTGCTGGCCAACCCGCATTTCCCCTGGGTCGGCGGCATGCGCTTCTACCAGATGCACCTGACCATTCCCGGGCAACTGGATGTGATGGGCGCGGCCTTGCCCGGCCTGCCGCTGATCAATATCGGCTTCAACCAGCACCTGGCCTGGACCCACACCGTGGACGCCTCCAAGCACTTCACCCTGTACCGCTTGCAACTGGACCCCAAGGACCCGACCCGCTACCTGCTGGACGGCCGTTCGCTACCCCTGGAGCGCCAGACCCTGACCGTGCAGAGCAAGGGCCCGGACGGCCAGTTGCAGCCGCGCACGCGCACGCTCTACAGCTCGGTCTTCGGCCCGATCGTGCAGTGGCCGGGGGAACTGGACTGGGATCATCAATATGCCTACAGCCTGCGCGACGCCAACCTGGACAACAGCCGGGTGCTGGCCCAGTGGTACGCGATGAACCAGGCCAGCAGCGTGGCCGGCCTGCAAGACAGCGTGCACCAGTTGCAGGGCATTCCCTGGGTCAACACCCTGGCGGTGGACGACCAGGGCCGGGCGCTGTACATGAACCAGTCGGTGGTGCCCAACGTCACCCAGGCCAAGCTGGCGCAGTGCAGTGATCCGCGGGCCGGCACCCGGGTCATCGTTCTGGATGGCTCGCGCAGTGCCTGCGCCTGGGATATCGACCCGGCAGCGGCGCAACCGGGGATCTTCGCCGCCAGCCAGTTGCCGCAACTGGCGCGCAACGACTACTTGCAGCATTCCAACGATTCGGCCTGGATGGTCAACCCGGCGGCGCCGCTGCAAGGCTTTTCGCCGGTGATCAGCGAGCAGGACGTGCCGCTGAAGATGCGCGCGCGCTTTGCTCTGGATCGCCTGAGCCGGATGCACAAGGCCCAGGTCAGTGACCTGCAGCACCTGGTCACGGACGATCAGGTGTACCTGGCCGGCCAGGTGATGCCCGATCTGCTGCAGTTCTGTGAGCAGGACCTGGGGGCGGATGCCCAGCGCCTGGGGCCGGTGTGCGCCAGCCTGAAAGCCTGGGACCGCAGCGCGGGGTTGCAGGCCGGCCTGGGCTTCGTGCACTTCCAGGGCATCATGCAGCCGCTGTTGCAGGACCCCAGCGTGTGGCGCGTGGCCTTTGACCCGAAAGATCCCCAGCACACCCCACGGGGCCTGGCCATTGGCCGGCCAGCGGTGGCCCGGGCACTGCGCGAGTCGATGCTGGCTTCGGCGCAGCAGGTCGCCGAGGCCGGGCTGGGGAGTGACGTTCGTTGGGGCGATATCCAGCAGGTCAGCCAGGGCGGCCAGCCGACCCCGGTGCCCGGCGGCCCTGAAAGCCTGGGGGTGTACAACGCCATCCAGAGCGTGCCGGCGGCCGATGGCAAGCGTGAAGTGGTCAGCGGTACCAGCTACCTGAACGTGGTCAGCTTCGACGAGCAGGGGCCGCGCGCCCTGGGGCTGCTGGCGTTCTCCCTGTCCAGTGACCCGGCCTCAGCGCATTTTCGCGACCAGACCGCTGCATTCGCCCGCAACCAGTGGAGCGTGCTGCCCTTTACCGAAGCGCAGATCCGTGCCGATGGCCAGTATCAGTTGCAGGTGATCGAAGAGCCGCGCAAGGGGGCGGTACTGGCGCGCCAGTAACGATTGAGCGTGAGCATCAAGAGGAGGCCGCCCCGGCAACGGGGCGGCCTTCAGCTTTTTGGCGGGGACTGGGGCAGTGAGTTGATTACCGGGTTGCCATCGCGATTGCGCGTCAGGTAGACCGGCAGCACCTTGGGCAGCGAGGTCAGCAGGCTCTTGATTTCCCGGGTGTTGTAGATGCCGCCGACGCGGATCTTGCCGGTGTTGGCGTCGGCGACCTGCACCGGAGTGTCCAGGTAGCGGTTGATCAGCGGCAGGGCGTCGGTGAGGGCCAGGTTGTCCAGCACCAGCTTGCCTTCGCGCCAGGCCAGGGAGCTGTCGTTGCTGTAGGTCTGGCTGATCTGCGGCTGGTAGTCGCCGGCCTTGTAGCTGGCCTGCATGCCCGGCTCCAGGCGGAAACCTTCGCCGGGCAGGGCGGTGTTGCTGCTCACCAGGACCGAGCCCTGGAGCAGGGTGACCCGCACCTGGTCCTCGTACATCCACACATTGAACTGGGTGCCGGTGACCTTGACCTGGCCATTGGCGGCCTTGACCACGAACGGGTGGCTGGCGTCGTGGCTGACCTTGAAGAAGGCTTCGCCTTTTTTCAGGGTGACCCGGCGCTGGTCCTTGTAGTTGCTGTAGGTCAGGGTGCTGCCCAGGTTCAGTTGCACCTGGCTGCCATCGGCCAGGGTCACGCTGCGCAGGCTGTCGCCGGCTTCGAATCGCTGGTAGGAGGACGGCACCCAACCCAGTTCCCAGCCGCTGTAGGCGGCCAGGGGCAGGGCGCACAGGGCGATGGCCGCCGCCACGCCATACTGCTGCCAGGTGCGCCGGGGAACGAGCTTGACCGGTGCGGAGGCTGGTGCGGCAGTGAGGGTGGAGGGGGGCAGTTGATCGGCCACTTCCCATATTTCCCGCATCGCCTCGTATTCGAAGGCGTGCAGGGGGTCGGCATCATGCCATTGCTGAAAGGCCAGACGCTCCGCGTCGCTGCAGTCGGGTTCATGCAGGCGCATGCACCATTGGGCTGCCGCTTGGGTGATGGCGTCGTATTCGGCTTCTGAGAGGATCTGTTCGCTCATTGACTCTTCCTGATTTCCCGCATTCTACCCTCCGCGGCAAGTCTTGGAGAACAACCGTCATGGCTAATGAGCATCAAAGTGAACTTATTTTCATCTGGCACGCCCTAAAACCAGGCTCTGTATCGAAAGTGAATACACAAGGAGATGGACCATGTTGAAGAAGACGCTTGCCGCATTGCTTGCCACCGCCAGCCTGCTGGGCGCTGGAGCGGCCCTGGCCGACCGTCCGGGGGCCGGTTGGATCACCATTGAAAAAGCCATTGAAACCGCAAAGACCAAAGCCGGCTACGTGGAGATCTACAAGATCGAAGCGGACAACGATGGCTATTGGGAAGGCGAAGGGCGCAAGTCCGATGGCAGTGTCTATGAGTTTCGCATCGACGGCGCCTCGGGCAATGTGCTGCGCGACCAGAAGGACTGAGCCAGGCTGAAACAGCCCCCTGTGCCTTGCCACGGCAGCGCACAGGGGGCTTTTTCTTGCTCCAGGGGGATGGTTGTTCCGGCCATCCTGGCACCTTCCCTGCAAGGCGCCGGCAGTGGTTGACAGGGTTGGAGTGCGGCGTTGTTTAATCGCCAGGTTCACACGCTGTCGCCCCCTCCAATAATTACTCTGGAGCTTCAGATGTCTGCATCGTCCGTGGTTGTTGAAACACCGCCCCAATACCTTTCTTTACCGGCCCTGGTGCAGTTGCTGGAAACGATTTTCCAACGCCACGGCTGCCGCGCCGAAGTGGCCCGTTGCCTGGCCGAGAACTGTGCCGGCGCCGAGCGCGACGGAGCCCACAGCCATGGCGTGTTCCGCATTCCCGGTTATGTCTCGACCCTGGCCAGTGGCTGGGTCGACGGCCAGGCCGTGCCGGTGGTGGAGGATGTGGCGGCGGCCTTTGTCCGGGTCGACGCCGGCAACGGCTTTGCCCAGCCGGCCCTGGCTGCCGCCCGCGAGCTGCTGGTGAGCAAGGCCCGCAGCGCCGGTATCGCCGTGCTGGCTATCCGCAATTCGCACCACTTCGCCGCACTCTGGCCGGATGTCGAACCCTTCGCCGAGGAAGGATTGGTGGCCCTGAGCGTGGTCAACAGCATGACCTGCGTCGTGCCTCACGGCGCCGACAGGCCATTATTCGGCACCAACCCGATCGCCTTCGCCGCACCCCAGGCGCAGGGCCAGCCGATCGTCTTCGATCTGGCCACCAGCGCCATTGCCCATGGCGACGTGCAGATCGCCGCGCGCAAGGGCGAGCGCCTGCCGCCGGGCATCGGTGTCGACAGCCTGGGCCAGCCGACCCAGGACCCCAGGGCGATTCTTGAAGGTGGCGCCTTGCTGCCGTTTGGCGGGCACAAGGGCTCGGCTCTGTCGATGATGGTGGAGCTGCTGGCGGCAGCCCTGACCGGGGGCAACTTTTCCTTCGAATTCGACTGGTCCGGCCACCCGGGGGCCAAGACGCCCTGGACTGGCCAGTTGCTGATCGTCATCGACCCGAGCAAGGCTGCCGGGCAGAGTTTTGCCGAGCGCAGCCAGGAGCTGGTGCGGCAGATGCATGCGGTGGGGCTCAAGCGCCTGCCGGGGGATCGCCGGCATCAGCAGCGCGAGCGTTCGCAGCACGCGGGCATCGCCATTCCCGCCGAGCAGCTGCAGCAATTGCGGGCGCTGGCCCAGGACTGAAGGCATGAAAAAGGCCAGGCCGCCATTGGCGTACCTGGCCTCAACGTTGCGCGGGGGCTTAGGAACGACGGCCCAGCAACAGGCCTACCACCAGGCCGAAACCGGCGGAGATGGCCACGGTCTGCCACGGGTGGCCACCGATGTACTGCTCGGTGGCATCCACCACCGGCTTGCTGCGCTCGCGCACATTGCTGACCGAATCCAGCGCCTGCTTGAGCTTGAGGCTGACTTGCTGGCGCAGGCTCTCACCTTCTTCGCCGACCAGGCTGGCGCTGCCCTTGAGCAGCTTTTCCGATTCTTCGATCAGCGCCTGCAGTTCGCTGAAGGCCTGGTCCTTGATTTGATCGTTTTCCGCTTGCGCGGCAGATTTACGAGCCATGAAGTTTTTTCCTTGGAAATATCGCCGCTGGTGCACAACACATCCGCCAGCGGCTACAGGTGAATGGGTAGCAAGCAATGGAGTCTGGCGCGGGGGCAAAAGTTGCAGTTGTTTTACGCCCCGTTGGCGACCCCGGGGTAAAACCCGTAGCCCCTACAGTGTAAGATGGCGCCTATTTTACGCAGCAGGAATTTCCCATGAGTTTCAATCTGGCTAACAAGACCCTGGCCGAGCGCGCCGCCATCGAGGACGAGAAGTCCCGTCTGTTCGACCTGTGGCAGAGCAACCTGGGCAAGGCCAAGGGCGAGGCCGCGCGGCTGTTCGGCGAGCGTGGCAAGCGCAAGGGCAAGTGGGCCGAGTGGGTCCGCGCCGAGCTCGACGGCATGTCGCCGCCGGAGTACTCGAACATGGTGCGCAGTGAAGTCAATCGCCTGATGGCGGCGAACAAGTAAGGGCAAAACTCTCGACAATCGCCTCGCGTACCTTCACCAGCAGCGGGTCGGTCTGCGGGCTGGTGCGCCAGCCCAGCTCGATCGGGTAGCGCGGCAGGGCCAGGGGGCAGGGCAGCAACTGCAGCCCGGTGAATTCGGCGATGCGCCGGGCGGCATGGGCCGGAATGGTCGCCACCGCCTGGCTGCCCTTGAGCAGAAAGGGCAAGGCGGCAAAGTGCGTGGTCGAGGCGCACACCTGGCGGCTCAGCCCCAGGTTGGCCAAGCCTTCATCGGTAATCCCGATAAACCCCTGGGACGACACCAGCAGGTGTTCCCGTGCGACAAACTCCTCAAGACTGATCTGCTGTTGCCCGGGGGCCAGGCTGGCCGGGTCTGCCAGGCACAGGTAATGGCCTTCCCCCAGCACCTGGCGGCTGAGCAGGCGTTCGGCAAAGCCGCCGGCACTGATTGCCAGGTCAACGCTGCGCTGCAACAGCGCCTCGGCGACGATCTGGCTGTGGCTCTGGCGAAAGATCAGCCGCAGCTTCGGCGCCCGCCGGGCCACGGCCTCGATCATCTGCCGGCCATAGGCAATCTCGAAATCATCCGACAGCCCCAGCGTTACCGAGCGGCCCTGATAGTCGGCGGTGTCGGGGGCGACCATGGCCAGGCTCTGGCGGCATTTGTTCAAGGCTTCGCTGACCACGGGCTTCAACTGATTGGCCTTGAGGGTCGGCGCCAGCCCGCGCCCGGTACGCACGAACAGCGGGTCGCCATACAGCTCGCGCAGCCGGCGCAGGGCAGCGCTCATGGCCGACTGGGTCACCCCCAGGCGCAAGGCGGCGCGGCTGGCGCTGGACTCGTCATGCAGCGCCTCGAAAGCCTTGAGCAGGTTGAGGTCGACACTGGCGATATTCATCTGGTTCATATCATTAAGCACTGGAGTGGGGTTTATCGATGATCAGGGGCCGCAGCAGAATGGGCAACACCTGATTGCTCAAGGAGTCATCCCATGCCCAAGTCCGTTGTCGCTGCCCTGCAGATCGGGGCCTTGCCTGAAGGCAAGGCCGCCACCCTGGAACAGATCCTCTCGTACGAGGCCGCCATCATCGAAGCCGGCGCGCAGTTGGTGGTGATGCCCGAAGCGCTGCTGGGGGGCTACCCCAAGGGCGAAGGCTTCGGCACCCAGCTGGGCTATCGCCTGCCGGAGGGCCGCGAGGCCTTTGCCCGCTACTTCGCCAATGCCATCGAGGTCCCCGGGGTGGAAACCGATGCCCTGGCCGCGCTGTCCGCCCGTACCGGAGCCAACCTGGTGCTGGGTGTCATCGAGCGCAGTGGCAGCACCCTGTACTGCACGGCGCTGTATTTCGACCCGCAGCAGGGGCTTTCGGGCAAGCACCGCAAGCTGATGCCCACTGGGACCGAACGCTTGATCTGGGGCAAGGGCGACGGCTCGACCCTGCCGGTGCTGGACACCCAGGTCGGCCGGGTGGGCGCGGTGATCTGCTGGGAAAACATGATGCCGCTGCTGCGTACCGCGATGTACGCCCAGGGCATCGAAGTCTGGTGTGCGCCCACGGTGGACGAGCGGGAAATGTGGCAGGTGAGCATGCGCCATATCGCTCACGAGGGGCGCTGCTTCGTGGTCAGCGCCTGTCAGGTGCAGGCCTCGCCCGAAGAGCTGGGGCTGGAGATTGCCAACTGGCCGGCCCAACGGCCGTTGATTGCCGGCGGCAGCGTGATCGTCGGGCCCATGGGGGACGTACTGGCCGGCCCCCTGGTGGGCCGGGCCGGGCTGATCAGCGCGCAGATCGATACCGCCGACCTGGTGCGGGCGCGCTATGACTACGACGTGGTCGGCCACTACGCTCGCCCGGACGTGTTCGAACTGACGGTGGACCAGCGCCCCCGTCCAGGGGTGCGCTTTACCTGAGCCGGCGCCATTGCTCGCGGGTGATTTCCCAGATGTCCACGGGGAATCGCCCACTGACGAACTCACCGTCCTCGGAGCGGATCAGGCGCATGCCCGCGCGTTCGGAAATCCGCCGCGAGCCCTGGTTCGGCGCGGCCTTGGGCACCCGCATCAAGGGCCGTTGCAGTACCTCGAACCAATAGTGGTCCACCACCTTGCAGGCCTCGCTCATGTAGCCCTGGCCCTGCCACGGCGGGGCCAGCCAGAAGCCGCGGTTGTTGTCGGCTTCGTCCATCAGGCTGATGCTGCCGATCATCTGCCCGGGGTTGCTGCGCAGGCGCAGCGTCCAGTGCCATTCCGTGCCCCGGGCCATCGCCGGCAGCGCCATGTCCCGCAGGAAGCTCAGGGCGCCGTCGGCCGGGTAGGGCCAGGGCACCAGGGCGTTGAGGTAGCGCACCACCTCCCACTGGGGGAATAGCTGCTGGATGGCGTCGGCGTCCGCCAGTTCCAGGGGGCGCAGCAGCAAGCGTTCGGTGCACAGCGCGGGCGTGGGGTGTGAGTCCATTGGCAAGCGATCCAAGGTGGCAAGGAGGCGTTGCATAGTCCCTGCAATGTCATCGATCACGCAAGCCGCGATGGATTTGACGCGGCCCGGGCGCTGCCGTTGAATAGCCCCCTGGTTCAGCCCCGCGACTCCTGGAAACCCCCTGTGCTTAGAAACGTCACCGACATGGACCTGCGCCTGCTGCGGATTTTCTCCGTAGTGGTCAAGTGCGGCGGTTTCACCGCGGCCCAGGCCGAACTGAACATGAGCCAGTCCAATATCAGCATGCACATCTCCAGCCTGGAAAAACGCCTCGGCTATCGGCTGTGCGAGCGCGGCAAGGGCGGCTTTCGCCTGACCGAGAAGGGCCAGCGGATCCTGGCGGCGGCCCAGGCGCTGTTCGGCGCGGTGGAGGCGTTCAAGAGCGAGGCCCAGGAGTTGTCCGGGCGTTTGGTGGGGGATCTGTACCTGGGGCTGGCGGACAACATCGCCACCTTGCCCGCGGCACGCATCGACGCGGCCATCGCGCGCTTCTATCGCCGCGAGCACGACCTGCACCTGCATGTGTTCATCAATTCGCCCACCGAGCTTGAGCGGGCGGTGATCGACGGCCAGTTGGACCTGGCCATTTCCTATTTCAGCCGCAGCCTGCCGACCCTCGACTATCAGCCACTGTACGCCGAGGAAATCGCCCTGTTCTGCGGCGCCTCGCACCCGCTGTTTCCTGTCCTGGAGCCAGAGCTTGCGCACATCAAGGCCTGTGACTGGATCAAGCACGGTTTCCTGCCCGCCAGCCAGGTGCTGCCGGTAACGCCCCAGCGCGCCTCGGCCACCGCCTACCACATGGAGGCGGTGGTCCACGGGGTACTGGCGGGCACCCACCTGGGCTACCTGCCCAGCCACTATGCCCAGCCCTGGGTCGCGGCCGGGCAGATGCGCGTGCTGCACCCCGAGACGCTGCGCTACGAGGTGCAGCACAGCATGATCACCCACGCCGGGCATGCCCGTGGCGAAGCGCTGAAGGCCTTCATCGCCGACCTGCTGGCAGAGCATGGCGGCTGATCCTGCGCTTCAGCCCAGGCAGCGGGTCAGGTGCTTGATCGACTGATAGGCAGCCAGCCCCCAGGGGCCCAGTTCCCGCCCGATGCCGCTGCCCTTGGTGCCGCCCCAGGAGGTTTCGACGAACACCGCCTGCAGTGAATTGATCCACACGTGGCCCACGTCCAGGGCGGCGGCGACCCGTTCGGCGCGCTGCAGATCGGCGCTGATCACAGTGGCCACCAGGCCGAATGCGCTGTCGTTGGCCAGGGCCAGGGCCTGTGCTTCGTCACTGAAACGGCGCATGCACAGCACCGGGCCGAAGATCTCCTCTTGCCACAACCTGCTGCTGGTGGGCACATCGGTGTACACCGTGGGCGCCACGAACCAGCCCGGCCCGGGCAGGGCATGGCCGCCCACCAGGCATTCCAGGCCCTCGCTCCTGGCCTGTTCCAGGTAGGTGCACACCGTGCGCCACTGGGCCTGGCAACTCAGGGGGCCCATGTCCACTTCCTGCTCCAGGGGGTTGCCGACCCGCAGGGCCAGCAGGGCACTGCGCAACCGCTGCAGCAAAGCATCGGCAATCGACTCGTGGACCAGCAGCCGCGAGGTGGCCGAGCACATCTGCCCGGCGTTCCAGCAAAAGCCGCCGATGATCCAGTGCACTGCCTGGTCCAGGTCGGCGTCGGCGAATACCAGGATCGGCGACTTGCCCCCCAGCTCCAGCGTCAGTGGCCGGCAGAAGGCGGCGGAGCTGGCCATCACTCGCTGGCCGGTGGCAGTGCTGCCGGTGAACGACAGCTTGTCCAGCCCCGGATGCTGGCTCAGGGCTGCGCCGGTTTCGCCGGCGCCGGCCACCAGGTTCAACACGCCCGCCGGCAAGCCCAGGGCGTCGGCGATTTCGCCGTAGACCTGCTCGATCAGGGGCGTCACTTCCGAAGGCTTGAGCACCAACGTGCAGCCCGCGGCCAGGGCCGGGGCCAGCTTCCAGGCACTGGTGACCAGGGGGAAGTTCCAGGGCACGATCAGCCCCACAACGCCCAGGGCCTCGAACCTGCAGTGGGCACTGAAGCCCGGAGCCTGCAAGGGCACCGGTTGATCCTGGCGGGCGTCCAGCTGGGCAGCGAGGCCGGCGTAGTAGTCGAAGGTGGCGATGGCGTCGTCCAGGTCCAGTTCGGCTTCGTGCCGCGGCTTGCCGTTATTGCGCATCTGCAGGGCGATCAGCCCTTCGCGGCGTTGCTGCAGGTGCCGGGCGAAGCCTTGCAGGTACTCGGCACGCCGGGCGCCGCTGAGGCTGCGCCACCCGGGCAGGGCCCGGCGCGCGGCCTGCACCGCCAGGTTCACCTGATGGGCGCTGGCCGCCGGTACCTGGGCCATGATTTGGCCCAGGGACGGGTCATGCACCGGCATCGGCGCGCCGTCGCCATCGACCCAGTGGCCGTCGATAAACAGGGCCGGTTTCATGGGCGGGCTCCTGGCAGGACGCCGTGCACGGCGTTGCGGAAGATCTGGCTGTAGTCGGCGGCGCTCAGCGGTCGGGCATTGGTGTCGGAGGACGAAATATCCGCCAGGGCCTGGGCCCCGACCCACTCGGCTTCATGGCTGTCCAGGCCGATATCCGCCAGGCAGTGGGGGATGCCCAGCTCGGCGCGCAGGGCCAGGATCCAGTCCAGGAACCCCTGGAAATCCCCCCGGGGCAAGTCCAGGTAACGGGCCAGGCGCCCGATCTCCTCGGCAATCACCGGCTGGTTGGCCACCAGCACATAGGGCAGGAGGACGGCATTGAGCAGGCCATGGTGACGGTGATAGCGGGCGCCCAGCGGGTGGGCCAGGGCGTGGACGCCCCCCAGGCCCTTCTGGAAGGCCACCGCAGCCATCGCCGAGGCCACCAGCATGCCTTCCCGGGCGTCCAGGTCCTGGCCGTGGCTCACTGCCCGGCGCAGGTGCTGCTGCACCAGGCGCATGCCTTCCACGGCAATCGCGCTGGACATCGGGTGGTACAGCGGCGAGCAGAACGCCTCGATATGGTGGGTCAGGGCATCCATGCCGGTGGCGGCGGTCAGCGCGGGCGGCAGGCCGCGGGTCAGCAGCGGGTCGAGGATCACGCAGGCGGGCAGCAGTTCGGGGTGGCTGATGACCCGCTTGACCTGCTGCTGGCTGTCGGTCAGTACCGCTTCGCGGCCCAGTTCGGAGCCGGTGCCGGCAGTGGTGGGCAGGGCGATCAGGGGCGGCAGGCCCAGGCGCGGAAAGTCACTGAGGCTCGGGTAATGCTCGATCACCCGGGACCACTCGAAACGCTGCAGCCCTTGCGGGTCCACGGCGGCCAGGGCGATGCCCTTGGCGGCGTCCATGGCGCTGCCGCCGCCCAGGGCGATCAGCGAGTCGTGGCCGCCGGCCCTGAAGGCTTGGACGCCGCGCTGCACATCGTCCAGGCTCGGGTTGCTGGCCAACTCGGCAAATACCGCAAAGCCCTGGCGGCTCTGCTCCAGGTGCGCGGTCAACAGGCCAAAGGGTTCCAGTTCGAGCATGCCCGGGTCGGTGACCAGCAAGGGCCTGGCCATGCCCAGCAGGGCGCAGCGCTGGGCCAGGCCGTGCAGGGCCTCGGCGCCGCAGAAGATCTCGGTGGGGTAATTCCAGTAATGGATGGACGGGGGCATCGATGGTCTCCAGAAACATCAGGCGTGAAGCGGCCGGCGCAGCAGGCGCCGGGCCAGTAGCGGGGAGGGAATGCGCTGTCGCTGACAGCGCATGAGGATTCAGCCGCGGTCGGATGCGCTGCTGTCGCGGCGCAGGTAGGGCTTGGCCAGGACCATGTAGATCAGGCCCAGCACGGCCAGGGTCGAGAACACCAGCACCACTGCCCAGACCTGGAACCAGGGCGCTCCGGGCGGCGCCAGGGATTCCCGCGGCCAGGCCACGTTGACGCTCTCGAACAGCAGCCAGACAAAGGCCGCGAGGTTCACCGGCAGGCCCCAGCGGCCGAGGTTGAAGACCCCGGCGTCGGGCCGCCAGCGGCCACGCAGGCGATGGACCAGGGCGCAACCGATCACAATCAGGAACACCATGAAGAAGCCCCCGCTGCCGAAGGCGATCAGGGTGCCCACGGCCGTGGCGTTCAGGCCCAGGGCCAGGCCGAAACTGGCGAACAGGGTGCAAAGGAGCATGGCGGCGAAGGGCACCTTGCGCCCATCCACCCGGCGCAGGAACGCCGAGGCGGGCAGGATCGAGTCCCGGGCCATGCCGAATACCGCGCGGCCGATATAGGTCTGTACCGAGACCACGCAGGCAATGAACGCCACCAGCACCACGCCGACGAAGGGCCGCTCGGCCCAGGCGCCAAAGGCATCCACCACCGCCGGGGTGACCGGGTCCACCACCTGGCCGGCCACCAGGCCCGCGGTGTCGGTGAACGACAGGGTCACGGCAAAGGCGGTGAGCATCACCGTCAGCCCCACCAGCAGCATCGAGCGCAGGATGGCCCGCGGCGTGGAGGTACGGGCATCGGCGGTTTCCTCGGACACCTGGGAGCAGGCATCGAAGCCGAGAAAGGCCCAGCCGCCCACTGCCATGGCGGTGACGAAGCCGCTCAGGTAGGTGCCATCGCCGCTGACGCTGTTGCCCAGGCCTTCCAGCAGCAGCGACCAGGAGTGGTTGCGAAAGAACAGCAGCAACAGCACGCCGATGCCGATGGAGGCGATGGCTTCGGCGATGATCCCGGCGTTGACGAAGTACTTCAGCGGGTTGATCCCCAACAGGTTGACCCCCAGCCCCAACGCCAGCAGCACGGCGCCGCTGGCCACCTGGGCATTGGCCGAAGGCGGCGTGCCGGTGACGAACAGCCACAGCCAGAACCCGCCCAGGTAGGCCACGGTGGTCAGGGAAGCCAGGGCCGAGGCCAGGTACATGAAGCCGGTGAACCAGGCCCAGCGGTCTCCAGCCAGGCGCTTGACCCATTGATAGCAACCGCCGGCCAGGGGGTACTGCGAGGCGAGTTCGGCATAGACCAGCGCCACCAGCATCTGCAGGGCCAGGCACAGGGGCACGATCCAGACCCAGGACGGGCCGGTGCTCATGGCGCCCAGGGCCATCACCGAATAGATCCCCACCACTGGCGAGACCGTGGCAAAGCCCACGGAGAACGACGACCACAGGGACAGGCCGCGGTGCAGCTCCTGGCGATAGCCCTGGTGGTGCAGCAAGTGTTCATCGGTGCCCGGAGCGGGCAGGAAGTCAGTCATGGCGCACCTCGTTCAAGGGGCGGGCGCCACGATGCAGGCCGACGCAAGGGCGGCGTGATGGGGTAGTTGACATAGCGGTTCCTGGAGTCGGCAGATCAGATTGTTATTGGGATGGCCTTTAGCTGTTGTTTTTGGCGTACCGACATTGCCTGGCCTGCAGCAGCAGGCCAGGACGAGCTTACGGCGGGCAAACATCAAGATGAATACATGGATTGGTAAGCTGGCATCTGCATTTGCTGATGTTTTGCAGGGGCCGGCGACTGCCCGGCCAGCGCCAGGCATCGAGGGGATATCAGCGGGAAGCGTGGTGCTTGCCCAGCTCCAGCCGTTCACCGAGAAAGTCGACGAACACCCGCAGCTTGGGCAGCAGGTGACGGCTGCTGGGCCAGAGGATGGAGAACTTGCCGCGCTCTTGCTGGTAGTCGTCCAGCACCGCGACCAGGCTGCCATCGGCCAGGGCCCCGCAGACCACGAACTCGGGCACGTAGGCGATGCCCAGGCCCTGGGTGGCGGCGTGGATCAGCGATTCCAGGTTGTTGCTGGTCAGGGCACTGCCCAGCACCAGCGGCGGGGCTCCGTCGGGCAGGCGCAGGCTCCATTGCTGCAGCAAGCTGCCGCCGGGGAACTTGTAGCGCAGGCAGGCGTGCTGCTCCAGGTCCCGGGGCGTGCGCGGGGTGCCGCGCCGGGCGAAGTAACCGGGGGCGCCGACCAGCACGAAGCCGAAGGGCCCCAGGTTCCTGGACTTGAGTTGCGAGTCCGGCAGCTCGCCACTGCGGATCACCGCGTCCACGCCTTCGGCGATCACGTCGATCAGCCGGTCGTTGAAGTCCAGGTCCAGTTCGATATCCGGGTAGCGCGCGGAAAACTCCGGGAGGATCGGCAGCAGCATCCGATAGCCGATGGCCGGCAGGCTGACCCGCAGCCGGCCCCGGGGCTTGTCGCTGATCCGCGCCAGTTCGGCCTCGGCCTCCTGGACTTCGGCGACGATGCGCTGGCCGCGCTCATAGAACAGCGCGCCTTCATCGGTCAGGCTGATGCGCCGGGTGCTGCGGTTCAGCAGGCGCACGCCAAGGCGCTGCTCCAGGCGCGCCAGGGCCTTGCCCACCGCCGAGGCAGACAGCCCCAGGCGCTCGCCGGCGCCCACCAGGCTACCGCTCTGGACCACGCTGACAAACACCTGCAAGCCGTTTAGGTTGTCCATCGTTCACCTCGATTGCAGCGATTTTGTCCGTAAAGAGCGGAAGAATGCCCTGTTTTTCAGTGATTGCGGCATACCTACCATGGATTTTTCGTAGCCCACCCCTGGTTGCCAGGGCTTGAGAGGTCCGTGTGAATCCCGAACTCGAATTACCCTTGGGGCAGGCCGCCCAAAGTCGCCGGCAGTCCGCCCATGGCGTGCTGGCCGCGGTGTGCCTGGCGGCCCTGATGCTGCCCCTGACCTTTGTCGGGGTAGCGGTGGCGACCCCGGCCATCGGCCATGAACTGGGGGGCAGCCCGCTGGCCCTGAGCTGGACCACCAATGCCTTCATGCTGACTTTTGGCAGCGTGCTGATGGCCGCCGGCACCCTGGCCGACGAATTTGGCCGCAAGCGCCTGTTCAGCCTCGGCGTGGCGCTGTTCGGCCTGAGCTCCCTGGCCCTGGTGTTCGTACCGTCGCTGCTGTGGCTGAACCTCCTGCGCGGGGTCCAGGGGCTGGCCGGTGCCGCCGCCCTGGCCGGTGGTTCGGCGGCCCTGGCCCAGGCCTTCGACGGGCCGGCGCGAACCCGTGCCTTCAGCCTGCTGGGCACCACCTTTGGTGTCGGCCTGGCGTTTGGCCCGATCCTCGCCGGGGTCCTGGTGGAACAGGCCGGCTGGCGCGGGATCTTTGTCTCCGGGGCGCTGATCGGCGGCCTGTCCCTGGCCTTTGGCGTGCCGCGCATGCAAGAGTCCCGCGACCCCGACGCCCAGGGCGTGGACTGGCCGGGCACCCTGAGTTTCACCCTGGCGCTGGTGCTGCTGACCTGGGGCATCCTGCAGGCCCCGCAAAACGGCTGGAGCAGCCCTTGGGTTCTGCTGTTGCTGGCGGGGGCGCTGCTGGCACTGTGGCTATTCATCGTCGTCGAGCGGCGTGCAGCGCGGCCGATGCTGGATCTGTCGCTGTTTCGCTATCCGCGTTTTGTCGGGGTGCAGGTGCTGCCCATCGCCACCTGCTATTGCTACGTGGTGCTGCTGATCCTGTTGCCGATCCGCTTTATCGGCGTCGAAGGCTACAGCGCCATCGATGCCGGGCTGCTGATGCTTGCCCTGTCGGCGCCGATGCTGGTGGTGCCGTTCGCCGCGGGCTGGCTCAGCCGCTGGTGCAGCGCCGGCAACCTGTCGAGCCTGGGCCTGTTGCTGGCTGCCGCCGGGCTGTGGTGGCTGAGCCGGATCGCTGCGGGCCAGGCGCCGGCCGATCGGATCTGGCCGCTGCTGCTGATCGGCCTCGGCAGCGGGCTGCCCTGGGGGCTGATGGACGGCTTGTCGGTGAGCGTGGTGCCCAAGGAGCGCGCGGGCATGGCCAGCGGCATCTTCAGCACCACCCGGGTGGCCGGCGAGGGCATTGCCCTGGCCCTGGTGGTGGCGCTGCTGGCGGGGCTGCTGCAGCACGCCCTGGCGGATCAGGCGCTGCCCGCCGAGACGTTGATGGGGGCTGCCCGGCAACTGGCCGGGGGTGACCTGCCCGGTACTCTTGCGGCCTTGCCGGCGCTGGGCCGGGAGGGGTTGCTGGCCCTGTACGGGCAGGCCTTCAGCCAGTTGTTGCAGGTGCTGACCCTGATGACCCTGTTGGCGGCGCTGGTGGTCTGGGTGACGCTGCGTGAGCCGCGCCAGCCAGGACCGCCAGCGGCTTGATCAGCGGAACTCGAAGAATTCGTAGTGCAGGTTGCCTTGGGGAATCCGGCACTCGCTCATCAGTTCCCGGACCTGGCCCAGCAAGCCCTTGGGCCCGCAGAAGCTGACCTGGATCTGCTGCGGATCGGTTTCGGCCGCGGTGCGCTTGAGGGTCTGGGCCAGGGGCTCGGTGCCGCCGCAGTTGGCCACGAAGTTCACTCCCCGGGCCTGGGCCATGCCCTGCAGGGTGTCGACACTGGGGAAGGCCCGGGACGGGTTGTAGCAGTACACCAGGGTGGCCTTGTCGAACTGCCCGGCAGCTTCATCCTGCAGCCAGGAAATAAATGGCGAGATGCCCACGCCACCGCCGATCCAGATTTCCCGGGCAGCCGCCTGCGGCCGCTTGAAACGCCCATAGGGCGCGTAGATGTCCGCACGCATGCCGACCTTGACCTGGCGGCGCAGGCGTTGGGTGTAGTCCCCCAGGGCGCGGATCACGAATTCGATGCGCCCGTCATGGGCCTGGGCGCTGGCGATGGTGAACGGATGGGGTTCGCGCAGGCCTTTTTCCTGCATCGAGAGGAAGGCGAACTGCCCGGCCTTGAAAGGAAAGCCCCGGCCCTGGGGAATCAGCTCCAGGTGCAGGGAGTTCTTCTCCACCCGGACCGCCGTCACCTGGTATTCGCCGGCCTTGGCCACCAGGGGGTAGAGCAGCAGCTTGTACAGGGCGCCGAGCACGCCGAGGACGCAGAGCAGAGCCAGCCAGATACCCGAGGGCGAATCCAGGGTGATGGGCGATTTGAAGCTCAGCCAGTGCAGGATGACGATCAGGAACAGCGGGCCGGAGAGCTTGTGCCACCAGCGCCACTGGCTGTAGGGAATGTTGCGGTTCAGTGCCAGCAGCACGATCAGGCCCAGGGCCACGTAGCTCAGCTGGCGGACCAGGCGCGTCCAGTATTTGGACAGTTCGAGAATCGGCACGCTGTTCCATTCATCCAGGTTGGCCTTGAACACCAGGTGGTAGCTGGCGAATGCCAGGGCCCAGATGCCCAGCCACTTGTGCGCCTCGTAGACCCGGTCAAG
>NZ_VYKE01000488.1:0-634 GCF_032424515.1 Pseudomonas sp. JV245A | reverse complement strand
ATCTACGTGCGCACCTGCCGCAACCGCCTGGGCCGTGACTACGCGCCGCTGGCCGTGCAATTACGGCGCCCGGCCCCGGCGGACCCGAGCCAGTGGCACAAGGTATTCCGCTGCCCGGTGCAGTTCGCCGCCGTGGACGACTGCCTGGAGTTCGGCCTGCACGATTTCGACAGCCACCTGGACGACGCCAACCCGGAGCTGGCCGAGCACAACGAAGCGGTGCTCAAGCGCACCCTCCTGCAACTGCGGCCCCTGACCTGGGAGCGCAAGGTACGCGGGGTGATCGAAGCCCAATTGCCCGAAGGCGAACCTTCGGCGGAGCGAGTGGCCCAGGCCCTGCACCTGAGCCTGCGCAGCCTGCAACGGCACCTGGCGGATGAAGGCACGCGCTTTGACACCCTGCTCAACGAATGCCGGGAAAACCTCGCCCTGCTGCACCTGCGGGACCTGGAGTGCTCCCTGAGCGAGATCAGCTACCTGCTGGGCTTTGCCGATGCCAGCAGTTTCAGCCGGGCATTCAAGCGCTGGACCGGGATGACCCCGGGGCAATTTCGCGACGGCCTGCGCTAAGCCCCAGCAGCCTTGTAGCCGCTGCTGAGCCTGCGAAGCTGCGAACGACCGCAACGCGGGCGCA
>NZ_VYKE01000487.1:0-634 GCF_032424515.1 Pseudomonas sp. JV245A | reverse complement strand
TGCTGTCGTTGAAGCCGTCGTAGAAGGCTTCGAGGATCGCCAGCAGGGTGTCCAGGCCGATCAGGTCGGCCAGGGCCAGCGGGCCGATCGGCTGGTTGCAGCCCAGGCGCATGCCGGCGTCGATGTCCTCGGCGCTGGCCAGGCCTTCCTGGAGCACCAGGATCGCCTCGTTGATCATCGGCACCAGGATGCGGTTGACCACAAAACCCGGGCGGTTGCCGGCGGTGATCGCGGTCTTGCCCAGGCGCTGGGCCATATTCATGGCCAGGGCGTGGGTCGCGTCGCTGGTCTGCAGCCCGCGGATCACCTCGATCAGGCCCATCACCGGCACCGGGTTGAAGAAGTGCAGGCCGATGAACCGCTCGGGCGCGCTGACGCTGGCTGCCAGTTGGGTGATCGACAGCGACGAGGTGTTGGAGGCGATCACGCACTCGGCGCTGACCTGGGCGGCGATCTGCTGCAGCACCTTGAGCTTGAGGTCGAGGTTCTCGGTGGCGGCTTCGATCACCAGTTGCGCATCCTTGAGCACGCCGTAGTCGGTGCTGATGCGGATCCGGCCCAGGGCGGCGAGCTTGTCGTCTTCGCCGAGGGTGCCCTTGCTCACCTGGCGGTCGAGGTTCTTGCCGATGGTGGC
>NZ_VYKE01000486.1:0-636 GCF_032424515.1 Pseudomonas sp. JV245A | reverse complement strand
TCGATGGCTTCCTGGGAGCCGATCACGCTGCGCTCTTCCAGTACGTGGCCGAAGATCATGATGATCGGCAACAGGGCCGCGGTCAGCAGGTCGCCAGTGGCCCAGGCGCCGAGCATCGCCAGGGCGATCAGTTGGTCGGTTATGCCGTGCAGGCTCGGGTAACGCAGGCTGAACCAGGCCGAGCGCATCACCGGCACCGCCACCAGCAGCGAGGCGACACCCAACAGCAACTGGCTGACGCCCACCTGCCCTGGGGCCAGCCAGCGCCAGACCAGGCCAAGGGCCAGAAGCCCCAGGGCGAGCATGGCCAGGGTCAACTGGCGGGCGGCGCTGCGTTGCTCGGCCGAGGTCAGCATGCTGGCGGGGGGCGCGGCATGGGTGGTGGCAGTCATTGTTCGGCTCCCTGAATGATCAGGCGTGAATCGTCTTGGGGATTGACCGTGGTCACCGAACCGGCCTGCCCGAGAATCTTCGGCAGGCGTTCACGGTAGATTCGCAGCAGCATTTCCGGGTCGGTGCCGTTGCGCTGCGCCTGGGCCAGGCTCTGCACCGTGGCAGTCTGGGCCCGGGCCAGGGCCAGCCGTTCGCTGGCCTGGGCATGGGCCACTTGCAGGCTGCGGTCCGCCTGCTGGTTGG
>NZ_VYKE01000485.1:0-641 GCF_032424515.1 Pseudomonas sp. JV245A | reverse complement strand
GCAGGCCCTGGGCCAACTGTTGCAGCAACCGGCGCTGCACCAGGCCGTCACCGCCCACCTGCAAGGCTACGACTCACGCCACGACGAAGGTTTCCAGCGCCTGCACCATCTGCTGGAGCAACAGAGCTATCGCCTGGCCAGCTGGCGCACCGCCGCCGACGACATCAACTGGCGACGCTTCTTCGACGTCAACGAGCTGGGCGGGCTGCGGGTCGAGCGCCCGGCGGTGTTCGAAGCCACCCACGGCAAGATCTTCGAGCTGATCCAGCGTGGCCTGGTGGACGGCCTGCGCATCGACCATATCGACGGTCTGGCCGACCCTCGCAGCTATTGCCGCAAGCTGCGGCGCCGGATCGACCGCCTGCGCCCGGGCCAGCACCTGCCGATCTACGTCGAGAAGATCCTCGGCGCCGGGGAAACCCTGCACCGCGACTGGGGCGTAGATGGCAGCACCGGCTATGAGTTCATGAACCAACTGTCGCTGCTGCAGCAGGCCCCTGCAGGCCAGCCGGTGCTGGCCGAACTGTGGAGCCGGCACAGCCAGCGCCCCGCGGCGTTCGCCGAAGAGGCACTGCTGGCCCGTCAGCAGATTCTCAACGGCTCTCTGGCCAGCGATTTTGAAAGCGTGGCCCAGGCCCTGT
>NZ_VYKE01000484.1:0-645 GCF_032424515.1 Pseudomonas sp. JV245A | reverse complement strand
GCTGGCGCTCGGCCTGCCGTACGTCGGGGCGGCGCTTGAGCAGCGCCGCGCCATCGCCCACCGGCAACAGCTGGGTGATATGCGGCAACTGGGCGCAGCTGTCGGTGCCGGCGGGCAATTGATCCAGCGGCTTGGCCAGCAGCATCGACAGGCGGAACAGGCCCGATTGGCGCGCCGCCTCATAGCGCGGCAGTTCGGCACGCAGGGATTTGAATTGGGTCTGGGAACGGGTGACCTGGGTTTCGTCGCCGCGCCCGGCATCGCGCAGGCGCTGGGTCAGCTCGGTGCTCTGGGCTTGCAGGCTCAGGGAGTGCTCGGCGATTTCCCGTTCTTCGTTGGCCGCGCAAACCTGGGTGTAGGCCCGCACCACGTCCGCCACCAGGGTGATGCGCGCGGTATCCGCCGCAGCCTGGGTCGCGTCGGCATTGGCCTGGGCCGCCTCGATGCCGCGCTGCAAGGTGCCGAACAGGTCGAACTGGTAGGAGGTGCTGATGGACAGGTTGCCGACGTTGGCCACTGGCACCTTTTCCGGCAGCAGGAAGGCTTCGCCGGATTCCTGCAGGCGCTCGACCCCGGCCTTGACCCCACC
This sequence comes from Pseudomonas sp. JV245A, assembly GCF_032424515.1. Lineage (NCBI taxonomy): Bacteria > Pseudomonadati > Pseudomonadota > Gammaproteobacteria > Pseudomonadales > Pseudomonadaceae > Pseudomonas > Pseudomonas sp. JV245A. Next base: position 56 of record NZ_VYKE01000484.1, on the reverse strand, counting down.
GCTCCAGCCACCGGCGGCCTGGGCTTCATCCACCTGGGCGCGGGCCCGAGCCAGGT
>NZ_VYKE01000483.1:0-648 GCF_032424515.1 Pseudomonas sp. JV245A | reverse complement strand
CGTGCGCTACGCCAGTGACACCTACTTCGAGGCGGCGCTGCTGATCGCCCTGTTCGGCTTTGTCGGCTCCTTCGCCCTGGCCAAATTCCTTCTGCGTGGCGAGGTGATCGAATGAACAGCCTGGAACAATTGCCACTGTGGGTGGAAGTGCTGGTGGCCCTGCTGCTGGTGATCAGCAGTGTGTTTGCCCTGATCGGGGCCCTGGGCATCCTGCGCATGAAGAGCTACTTCCAGCGCATGCACCCGCCGGCCCTGGCCTCCACCATGGGCTCCTGGGCCGTGGCCCTGGCGTCGATCCTGTACTTTTCCGCGCTCAAGTCCGGGCCGGTGCTGCACGCCTGGCTGATCCCGGTGCTGATGTCCATCACCGTACCGGTGACCACCCTGCTGCTGGCGCGGGCCGCGCTGTTTCGCAAGCGCATGGCCGGCGACGATGTGCCGGCGGAAATCAGCAGCAAACGCAGCGAAACCGGCAACTGAGCACATCCGCTGCATCTAGGAGCCGGCTGCCGGCGACGAGGCCCGTGAGCCTTGCGGTGACTTCGAAAACGCCTTCGCTGGCAAGCCAGCTCCTGCACCAGCCAGTTCCTGCACTGGCCAGCGCCGGCTGACTGCCCTCAGGCCCAGGCCAGCACCAGCAACCCGGCC
>NZ_VYKE01000482.1:0-651 GCF_032424515.1 Pseudomonas sp. JV245A | reverse complement strand
CGGCAGCGGCTACAAGGATGAGCCTGGGCCTGGAGCTGATAGACTGCGCAGCTTCTTCCCCGAACCCCCGCTGCCGATGTCCTTCCCCGAATCCTTCGACTGGTTACCCCACGCCCCGCTGCAACGGCTGGAGCTGGACTGGCTGTCGCGGGCCGGGGTCGAGGTGGCGGTGCTGCGCCTGGACCTGATCGACCCGCTGATCAGTGGCAACAAGTGGTTCAAGCTGACCGAACACCTGGCGGCGGCACGTACCGCCGGTGCCCACGGCATCATCAGCCTGGGGGGCGCCCATTCCAATCATCTGCATGCGCTGGCCGCTGCTGGCCGGCGTTTTGCCTTTCCCACCGTGGGTCTGTTGCGTGGCCATCCACAGGACACACCGACGGTGCTCGACCTGCAAGCCTTCGGCATGCGCCTGCACTGGCTGGGCTATGGCGGTTATCGCGCGCGCCACGAGGCGGGTTTCTGGACGCCCTGGCAGGCCCGGTATCCGGAGTTGTACCCGGTGCCCGAAGGTGGCGGTGGCCTGGCCGGCGCAGCGGGCTGCATGACCCTGCGCGATCAGGTGCGGCGGCAGTTGCCGAGCCTGGGCTGGAGCGACTACCACGGCTGGTGGCTGGCCGCCGGCACGGGCACTACCCTGGCCGGGCT
>NZ_VYKE01000481.1:0-655 GCF_032424515.1 Pseudomonas sp. JV245A | reverse complement strand
GGTGAAGTTCACGCTGGCGGACGACTCACCCACTGGAATGGTGATGGTCTGACCGTTGGACAGAGTCACCACGACCGGGGAACCAGTCACGGGAGCGGTGACCGACGCGGTGTAAACCACAGTGCCGCCTTCGGCGACATTAGGGGTAGCTGTCAGCGAAACAGTGCTGGTGTCGATGGTGTCAGTGACATCAGTCACCGCTGGCGCTGGATTGGTCTCCAGGTTCTCGAAGTTGCCGCCTTCGGCCTTGGTGATCGTGGCTTCAACCTTGCCGGCGTCTTTATAGACGTCATCGGCAGGGGCGGCGACGGTGGCAGTACCGGAAGTGGCACCGGCAGCGATGGTGATTACGGCACCGTTACTCAAGGTCACGGTGACCGGAGTACCGGCAGCGTTGGTCAGGGTTGCGGTGTAGATGATCGAACCACCTTCAGCCACAGACTCAGTAGCCGAGAGGCTCAGGGTTGTAGTGTCTGGTGTGTCAGTTACCGAGGTTTCAGCCGGCTTGTCGCTGACTTCCAGTTTCTCGTAGTTACCACCGTCGGCTTTGGTAATGGTGGTGCTTAGGGAACTGCCGCCAGCGAGGGCATCATTCGGCGCGGTGAAGTTCACCGAGCCCTGGCTTTCGCCAACCGGAATAGTGATGGTCTGTCCG
>NZ_VYKE01000480.1:0-670 GCF_032424515.1 Pseudomonas sp. JV245A | reverse complement strand
CCGAGCGCCTGCAGGGCCATCATGCGCAATTGCTGCTGATGCGTGGCGGCGCCGAGCCGGGTAACCCGCGCCAGCCAGCAGGGCCCGAGGCCGACCAGCGCGCCCGACAGTTGCAGGCGCAGCTGGCCCAGGTGCCGGGGTTGGCCCTGGACTACCACAGTTTTGAAACACTCAGCCATGGCCAAACCCTGGCGGCCTCGTTGCACTACGTGCTGGAGCGGCTCTACCTATCGGCGGCCAAGGACTGAAAACCCTGCGCCCGAGTGCAAGGCCCGGGCCGCGAGTTCCAGCGCAAGAGACAGGGTGCAAGCCTTGGGGCGGCGGGCTAATCTGCCGCTCGCCCCGCCACTTGTTCCGGATCGCCAATGCCCACCTGCCCCGCCACTCGTTTTCTTGCCGCACTGGATGCCGACTGGGCCGCGCTGATCGCCGCCGTCGGCCCCTGCCTGCACCAGCCCCGCCCGGAGCGCGAGCCTTATCAGGCGCTGGTGCGCGCGGTGGCCTACCAGCAACTGCATGCCCGCGCGGGCGACGCGATACTCGGCCGCCTGCGCGCTTTGTTTCCCGGGCAGGACTTCCCCACGCCCGGGCAACTGGCCGCTGCCAGCCTGGAGAGCCTGCGCGGCTGCGGCTTTTCCGCACGCAAGGTAGCGACCCTGCAGGGCATCGC
>NZ_VYKE01000479.1:0-675 GCF_032424515.1 Pseudomonas sp. JV245A | reverse complement strand
GCCGTGGAACTCCCACCTGCGCCCTGGCGACAACCTGTATTCCTCGTCGCGCCTGGCCCTGAACCCGGACGACGGCACCATCAAGTGGCACTTCCAGAGCACCCCCCACGACGGCTGGGACTTCGACGGCGTCAACGAGCTGATCTCCTTCAACTACAAGGAAGGCGGCAAGGAGATCAAGGCCGCCGCCACCGCCGACCGCAACGGCTTCTTCTACGTGCTCGATCGCACCAACGGCAAATTCATCCGCGGCTTCCCCTTTGTCGACAAGATCACCTGGGCCACCGGCCTGGATAAGAACGGCCGGCCGATCTACAACGAGGCCAGCCGCCCTGGCGCCCCGGGTAGCGAAGCCAAGGGCAGCTCGGTGTTCGTCGCCCCGGCCTTCCTCGGCGCCAAGAACTGGATGCCCATGGCCTACAACCGCGACACCGGGCTGTTCTATGTGCCGTCCAACGAATGGGGCATGGACATCTGGAACGAAGGCATCGCCTACAAGAAGGGCGCGGCGTTCCTCGGCGCGGGCTTCACCATCAAGCCGCTGAACGAGGATTACATCGGCGTGCTGCGGGCCATCGACCCCATCAGCGGCAAGGAAGTCTGGCGCCACAAGAACTTCGCGCCGCTGTGGGGCGGGGTGCTGACCACCAAGGGCAACCTGGTGTTCACCGGCAC
>NZ_VYKE01000048.1:0-40263 GCF_032424515.1 Pseudomonas sp. JV245A | reverse complement strand
CGGGCAGCGCGGCTGGCCCAGAGCGGATCGACCTGCAGCCAGCCGCTGCGCCCGGCATAACCCTCGCCCACGCGGTGAGCGTCCAGGCCCGCATCCTCCAGGCCACGGCTCAAGGCATCGGCCAGGTCGGGCTCACGAAAATGCGGGTTGAGGTACACCGCGGCGCCCACGGCGGCCTGTTCCGGCAAGGCTTCGGCCAGGGCCACCGGGGTCGGCAGGCGATACAGTGCCGGGGCCTGGGTATCGTCGACTTCATAGGCGAAATCGTGCTCGATGCGCGCCCGCGCCGTATCGATCTGGCGCCCGACAATCCAGCCGAACAGGCGCCCGAACTGGCGCGGCCACATGCCGGCAAAGTTGTTCAGCAGCGCCACCTTGAGGCTGGCCCCGTACACGTGCACCACCTGGCGCCGCCAGCCCGGGAGCATGCCCATGTAGAGCAGCGCCGGGTGGAAGGAATCGTTGATCACCAGGTCCACGCCGCGCAGCCGGCGCCGCAGTTGGAGGATGTCCCGCAGCATACGCCCGGGGCGAAACAGGTAGTGGGCGACATTGCGGTTGGTGGCCTGGCGCAGCATGTTCTGCTGGCTGTCGAACTGCACCGCGTAATGCAGCGAGAGAATCTGCGCCGCAATGCCGAAGCGCTGCAGGAAGTCCTGCCCCTGCTGCGAGGTGGTCAGCACCTCGACCTCGGCCCCGGCCGCACGCAAGGCATGTACCAGCAGTTGGGCACGCATCAGGTGCCCGCGGGCATCGGCGGTCGCCAGGTAAAGAATCCGTGCACTCATCGCCCCACTCGGCCCCGGCCACCGAGCAGCCAGCCGGCACCATACATCGCCAGGGCACCGGTCACGCCAAAGCTCGCATCGACGCGGCGAATGTCCTTGAGCAGGCGCGCCAGATGGCCCGCCTCATGGGGCGCCACGATGCGCCGCAGGGTGTTCTCGCACAAGCGCACGTGGGCTTTCTCGTCGGCCAGCACCCGCGCCAGCAACGGATACAAGCCATGCCCGGCATCCAGCACCGCACAATGGCGGGTCAATACCCGCTCGGCCATCTGCTCGGCACACAGCCCGGTGGCGTAGGCCGGCACCAGCAGGCCCTGTTCGAAATGCCCCGCATAACGACGGGCCAGGCGCTGCCAGCGCTGGATCTTGCGCCGGCTCAGCCAGTCCGGCTCCAGGCGGGCTTGAGCGTCGTCGCCCCGCTCGCGCAGGGCCTCGGCAAACAGGGTCACGTGGCGCTGCTCATCGGCCAGGTGCTGTGCTACCTGCCGTTCGAGCCAGGGTGGCGACTGCGGCAACAACTCATCGAGCAACGCACGCTCGGTGGCGTCTTCACCGGCCAGGTACATGCGCAACAGCAGGCGTTCGCCTCGCGGGCTGCGGTGCAGGCGCAACAAGGCGGCGCGCTTGATACGGTCCACCAGCCTCGCCTGCAGCGCCCCAAGTCCCTGGGGCCGGGGCATGCTCAGGCAGTCGAAGTTGGCCTCGCCGGCAACCGCTGGCCCCGCACTCATTGCACGGGCTGCGCGGCGCTGGCGGTGGCCGTCCTGGCCCCGTGCGAATGGCGCTGCCAGGCCAGGATCAGGCCGATAAAGCTGTCACGCATGAAGGCCATGCCGCTGGCCGCAGCGCCGGGAAAGCTCTCCTCCTGGCCGTTGTAGCGCAGGTAACCCTGGCCGTTGACCGCACCCAGCTCCAGGCTGTCGCCCTTGTTCAAGCCCCGCTGACGCACCTCCCTGAGCAACGGGCTGTCCTCCAGCGCAAAGACAAACAGCTGGCGCTGTACCACCCACAGCGGGATCTGCCCGCTCAGGGCCTGCAGGTCGAGGTTCCAGGTGCCCTGCTGCAGCACCTGCTCCAGCGTTTCGCTGCCCGGCTGCCTGGCACTGAAGCTGGCACGCATCAGCGACTTCGACACTCGGCCGACGCCCAGGCCGATGGTGATGTCGCCCGCTGTCGGGTGCTGCGCATCGCTGGGGCGCACCACCACGAAATAACTGGCCAGGCGCGCCGCGATCGACGGCTGGGCCAATACGTTGCGCGCCTGTTCGGGGCTGAACAGCACGCGCTCACGGGTGCCTTCACGGACGCTGATCTGATAGGGATCGAGGCTGATGTCACGGAACTTGCCACGCACCGGTGCGTGCACATAGGTATCGGATTTCCACACCTTGCCCGAACGGCGCAGCAGCACCTGCAGGCTCAGGGGTACACGCTGGCCGTCGCTGGCGATGCCGCTGCCGTGCAGCAGAATGTCGCCGATCACGGTCTTGCTGTCGTGGTTGCTGTCGGCGTCGATGACGATGGCATGGGTTTGCCGGTCGACACTGGCCCGCGCATCACTCACGTCCAGGGCGATGCGGTTGCAGTCGAGGTTGCTGGAGGCGAACGTGGCGCAGCCACTGTCCGAAGCGAAGTGGTACACCCCGCGACCGGCGAACTCGCTGGGAGCGGCCTGGGTCTGGCCACCGAGTGCCAGCAAGGCCAGGCACGCCAGGGAACGGCCGAATGAGGCAAGAGAAGGGTTCTGCATGGGGACTTCCTCTGGGCACGCGAACGGCGTGCGACGATACGGCGCGACGCGGATCAATCCAGGTTGCGGTGGTAGGACAACGCTTCACTGTGCCGGGCACTGGAGCGGCCGATGGACAGCCCGCAGCCACGCACCACGGCGCCGGCAGTGTCGAGCAACGAGATGGCAGTGACCATGGCCATGGCCCCCAGGCGCCGGGCTCCGTGCAGGGGCGGCAGGTCCTGGTGGTTGAGGGCCCGCAGGCTGTAGCCCAGGCGCCCGACCATCACGCACAAAGGCCCCAGCGGCCCACTGCGCCCGAGCCATTGCAGCCAGCCCGGCATGTAGGCGCGCACCAGGTACGGGGTCAGGCCGACGCTGTCGCCGCCCCTGAGCCAGCGCAACTTGAACACCTCGCCCTGGCTGTCGGGCAGCCGGTGCTCGGTATGCGCCGCCGGCGCATAGGCCACCGCCACCCCCGCCGCTTGCAGGCGCAGGCCCATGACCTGGCAATGGGCACGATAGATGCCATCCAGGGGCTCGTAGCGATACTGCTCGAAGGTGGCACAGCGAAAAGCCACGTTGTTGGCGTAGAAGTTACGCGTGGCGCCGTGGCGCAAGGGGCTGGGGAAATACATGAAGTCGATGGCGGTCAGCGCACTGCCGGCGACGCTCGGCGCGTAGCTGGTGCGCCCGGCCACCGCCACGGGCGCCTCGGGTTGCACAAAGGGCAGCAGCAATTCTTCCAGCCAATGGGCATCGGGCAGGCAGTCGGCATCGGCGAATACCACGTACTGGCAGCGCACCTGGTCGACGCCATCGAAACCGACATTCTTGGCATCGTAGTAACCGGTGCCGGCATCGATCTCAATGAACTCCAGCGCACAGCCGGCCAGGCTGCACAGCGCCTGGCGCGCCTCAAGGTCGAGGCCGTCATGGGTGATGATCCATTGGGCAAAAGCCTGGGGCGCCAGACTTTGCAGGGCCAGCCGGGCAATCAGCCGCTGGAGGCTGCTCAAGGCTTCGCCTGCATTCTTGCCGCCGCGCAGATTGTTGGTTTCCAACACCAGTGCGGTCTGGGCAGCAATCCCTTGCAGGCGCGTGAACAGGTCATCGCCGGAAGGCAACTGCGACATCCTGGCTGTCGTTTCTTGGCTATCCATTTCGCAGTGTCTCTGAAAAAAGCAGGGCCGCCGGGGGGCGTGACGGGCGCAATCACAGCATTATTCCGGGGATTATTCAAACACCGGCTGCGCCGGTTGTGATGCCCCGCGCAATCGCTTCTGGCCACCCATGTCATCCGCCAGGTAAGCCGCTCCCTGGCATCGCTGCAACGATTGGGGCTCTGACGGCAGAACTCGCTCCCCCCTAGAAGCGCGCCGCCAGCTGCTGATACAGCGCCATAGGCAAGCTGATTCCTTCTATTTGCGCCCGGGCCCAGGCCTGCTGCTTGGCCTGCCCCGGAGGGTGAACCCCCAGGGTGGCCAGGCGCTGCATCTGCCGCGCCAGTCGAGCCTCGAACTGCTCGTCGAGCAGGTGCGGGGCGATGGCGATCACCAGCAGGCCCGATCCCGGCGATTGTGCGCCGCTTCGAAAATCGGGCGCATCCAGCGACCAGTTGCCCCGGGCGACACCGCCGGCGAGCACTTCGACCAGCAAGGCGATGTTGGCCCCGCGACTGCCGCCGAACGCCAGCAAGGCACCGTGCATGGCCTCCCGGGCACTCAGGGTGGCTGCGCCCTGGGCATCCACTGCCCAGCCTTCGGGGATCGCCTCCCCGGCCTCGGCCGCCTTGAGGAGGTTGACGAAGGCCGTGGCGCTGCTGGCCTGGTCGATCAGCAGCAGGCGCCCGTCGCCGCAGGGAGCGGCGAAGGCCAGGGGGTTGGTGGAATAAATCGGCTGGCGCTGGCCGGCCACGGTCAACAGCGCCGGGCCGTTGCAAAACGCCAATGCCACCAGGCCTTCGGCGGCCAGGCGCCGGGTGTAGTAGCCCAGCTCGCCACAGGTAAACCCGTTGTGCAGGGCAAACAGGCTGATTCCCAACTGCCGGGTGCTGTCACACACAGCGCCAAAGGCCTGATCGAACCCCAGTTGCGCAATGCCCGCGCGCGCATCGCAACGGATCATCGCCGGGGCTACCTGGGTGATCAGTGGCTTGGCCAAGCCCGCTATGCGCCCGCTGGCAAACCCGTGCAGGTAATCGGCCAGATGCTCGAAACCCACACTGGCCAGGCCATGACCCTGGGCCGATACCGTGGCCTCGGCCAGAGCCTGGGCCACTTCCTGGCTGCTGCCCGCCTGCAGGCAGCAGCGCTGGGCAAAATCCCTGGCCTCTGCCAGCGACAGACACTTGAACGCTGCACTCTCTTGCATCGATTGCTCCCTGACGCTGCTGCACAACCGCCCTGACCACCGGGCCCGGGGCTGCGGGTCATTCCACCAGGCGTGGCGCCCCCACGTTGGCGGCTTGTTTATCCAGGCCGAACGAGCCGAGTATCTCGGCAATTTCGCCAGAAGCATGCAAGGCCTGGATGTTTTCATTGAGCGCCTCACTCAGCGCCGTATTGGCCTTGGTGTGGGGAAAACTGGTCTGCCCCGGCTCCAGGGTAGCCTTAACCCGCGGGTCGGGCTCCGAGACCTTGATGCTCATGCCCCGGTAGGCACCCTTCTGCTGCGAAGCCACACCCACCGCAAAGCTGTCGATGCCCAGCGCAATCCGCTTGGCCGCCAGGTCCTGGGCCATGGCCACCGGGTTGGGGTAGAGCACCAGATTGTCGCCAAAGGCCTTTTTCAAGTCGTCGACCCACAGGTAACCCTGCACCGTGCCGATGCGCTGGCCTTCGAGCTCGGAAATTTTCGAATAGCCCTCGCTGGAAATGATCCCCATCACGTCCAGGTACAGCGGCGCGGTCAGACCCAGGACCTTGCTGCGCTCGGCGGTACGGTACCAGTCGCCGATGCCGACGTCGGCCCGCCGTGCGATCACCGACTGGACCACCGCCGCCGGGTCCACCACTGTCAGCTTGATATCCAGGCACTCCCTGGCAGCGATGCGCTTGATGATTTCACCATCGACCCCGCTCAACTGGTTGCCCGGCCCGGGAATCGAGTACGGCGGGAAGACCCAGGCCGCGACGCTCAACACCCCAGGAGTCAGGGTTTCAAACGAGTGGGCCGGCTTGCAGTCGGCCAGAGCCTGGGGGGCACCGAGCAGCACCGAACCTCCCACCAGGGAGGAACAAAGGAACGCCCAACGAACAATGCGTTTGAATGAACGGATCATGGCTTCACCTGTGCATGGGTTGCATTAAGAGAATGGCAGCCGAAAGACGGCTCGAGCAGGTCATGCGTGCTGGCTGGGGGCCAGTTTTTTCTCCAGCGCCGCCACACCCAGGGTCGCGGGCGCACACACAGCGGCATACATCAGGCCGGCCAGGGTCAGCACCGGCATGTACTCGAAGGTGGATGAACCGATGGCCGAGGCGCGGCTGACGATCTCCGGGAGCGCGATGGTGAAACACAACGACGCGGCCTGGAACATCATGATCGAGAACCCCAGCAACGACGGCAGAGCCACCCGCAACGCCTGGGGCAAGATGATGAAGCGCAGTGCATCGAAGCGGTTCAGGCCGATCACCTCGGCCGCCTCGTTCTGCCCCTGGGCCACCGCCTCGATGCCGCCACGGATGATCTCGCTGGTGTAGGCCGCAGTGCAGTAGGCCAGCGCCAGGGCTGCCGCCCAGAAAGAACTCAGGGTCAGGCCCGCCGAAGGCAGGCCGAAATAGAAGTACTGCAACAGGATCAACGCCGGCGCGCCACGCCCCAGCTCGACAATCAGCAACGAGGGGTAGCGCACTGCCCGGCGGGGCGCCGACACACCCAGCGCCAGCAACAACCCAAGGACCACCCCCAGTGCCAGGCTGGCGGCGGTGACCTGAATTGACAGCACAAAGCCCTTCCACAGCTCGGGAAACCAGGCCAGCCACATCGTCAGGATCTCGTTCATCGGGCAACCCTCTGCTTCAGGGTGGCCGACAGCCAGCGCGAGAACAGCGCCACCGGTACGCTGAGAATCAGGTAGACCAGCGCCGCCACGCTGTACACCTCCAGCCCTTGAAAGGTTTGCTGGGACATCTGGTACGCCTGGAAGCTGACGTCACCGACACCGATGGTCGAGGCCACGGCCGAGTCCTTGAGCAAGCCAATGGCATAGGTGGCCGAGGTGGGAATGGCGATGCGCACCAGTTGCGGCAGCATCACATCGAAAAAGCGCTGGGGCGCCGACAGATTGAGCACCTGCGCCGCCTCGTACTGCCCCTGGGGGATCGCCGCAAAGGCACCGCGATATACCTCCGACATATGCGCCGCGGTGATCAGCCCCAGGCCCAGCACCGCGGCAGCGAACGGCGACAAGGCGATGTAGCCGCCTCCGATGCCGAAGAAGATGAAGAACAGCCAGACGATGGGCGGTATCGAACGCAGGGTCAGCACCAGCATCGCCGCCAGCCAGCGACACAGCTTCAGGTTCGACAGACGCAGGGCACAGAGTGGAAAGCCCAGCACCACGCCGATGCAGAAAGCGCCCAGGGTCACGCTCAGGGTCCAGGGCACGCCGCGCAACAGGACCAGCAGAATATCCGCCATCAGCGATTCCTCACGGCCTGGAGAAACTGCGCCACCCGCGCGTGCTGCGGCTCGCGCATCACCTGGGCACTGGGCCCCTGCTCGATGATCCGCCCTTCGGCCATCACCACCACCCGGTCGGACACCGTCTCGGCAAAGTGCATCTCGTGGGTCACCACCAGCATCGACATGCCCTCGCGCGCCAGCTCCTTCATCACTGCCAGCACTTCCAGGCCCAGCTCGGGGTCCAGGGCCGAGGTCGGCTCATCGAACAGCATCAGCTCCGGATCCAGTGCCAGGGCCCGGGCGATGGCGATGCGTTGCTGCTGGCCGCCGGAGCAACGCGCCGGATAGGCGTTGGCCTTGTCCGCGAGCCCTACCCGGTCCAGCAACTGCAAAGAGCGGGCGTCAGCTTCCTCGGCGCTGCGGCCGAGGGTGCGGACCTGCGCCAGGCTGACGTTGCGCAGCACCGTAAGGTGCGGAAACAGGTTGAACGACTGGAACACCATGCCGATGCGCCGGCGCAGATTGAGCAGCTCGCTCCGGGGCAGCGGGTGCCCGGCTTCGATAGCCACCCCGCCCATGCTGACCCGCCCCCGGGTCGCGGGCTCCAGTTGGTTGATGCAACGCAGCAAGGTGCTTTTACCCGAGCCGCTGGGGCCGATGATCGCCACCACCTCACCCTTGGCCATCTCGAAACACACGTCGTGCAATACGGGGTAAGGCCCGAATTGCTTATGGATCGCCTCCAGTCGCAGGAAAGGTTCGGCGCTGGGTACCGGGGGCGGTGCCAGGGGGCTGGCGTTTTCGATCACGGTCATGCTGCTCATTGTTTTTCTCCGGACAGGGTAGACGCCGTGCCTGCAAGAATCAGGCAACAACCACTGCTATCGATCGCCGTCGACTAACGGGGTACGGGAAAGCTTGACCGCTCCAGCAGCGGTAATCAGCACCTGCTCTTCGAGCTTCACGCCTTCATGGCCGCCCCGCTCGCCGATGTAGCTCTCCACCGAGAGCACCATGTTTTCCTCGAAGTGGCCGTCATAGCCCCACTCGGCAAAGTCCACCGCGTAGGCCACGCTGGGGTACTCATCGACCAGGCCCACACCGTGCAGCATCATCATGTAGCGGTTGTGCTCGAACTGCCTGGGCACCGGCCAGCAGCCCTCGGCGAACTCGCGAAACGACAGCCCCGGGCGCAGCAGGTCGAGATTGAAACTGATTTGCTGCGAGGCGATGTCCAGCAGGTCGCGCTGGGCCGCCGTCGGCGCCTTGCCGGGGCAGATGAAGCTGCGGGAGATGTCCGAGAGATAACCGCCCGGGCCCACCATGTCGGTGTCGAAACAGACCATCTCCCCGGCCGCGATGAGCTTGTCCGAGGCGTCCTGGAACCAGGGGTTGGTGCGCGGCCCGGAGTTCAGCAAGCGGCTCTCGGCCCACTCCCCGCCCTGGGCCACGTTGGTCCCGTGCATGATGCTCCACAGCTGGTTTTCGGTGATGCCCGGCACCAGGCTGGCGCGCATGCGGGCAATCGCCAGGTCACACACATCCATCGACACCCGGTGGCTGGCAATCTCCTGCACCGACTTGATCAGCCGCGCCTGCTCCATCAGCGGCTGGGCATCGAACAGCTGGATGCCCCTGGCCTTGAGCTTTTCCGCGCCCCAGGGGTCGCAGCGGTCCACTGCCAAGCGACGATTGCCGGCGCCATGCCGGGTCAGCAGGTCGGCCACCTCCAGGGCCCAGCGTTCGGCCTTCTCCTCGACCCGTGGGCCGGCCAGGAAATACAGCCAGGGGATCGCCGGGCGAATTTCATCGATGGTCTCGATGTGCTCACTGTTGTGCCGGCTGCTGTCGAACTCGAACAGCACCACCGGGCCATCGGTGGCCACGAATACGTAACGGCTAGGGGAATGCATCACCCACAGGCCGAGGTTATTGGTATCGGTGGCGTAGCGGATATTGATCGGGTCGGCCAGCAGCACGCCGGCGTAATCCTGCTTGCGCAGTTGCTGGCGAATGCGCTCCAGGCGGTACTGGCGCAGCGCCGGCCGGTCGATCGCGGCATAGGCCGCCAGCAGGCCGTGGTCCACCGGGGCCAGGGCATGGCCGGTGACGCTGGCATCACTGCGATAGTGCAGAGGGCTTGGGGGAACGACATTGAGCAGCTCGGTGAAATCGGTATCCGTGTGCATGCAACAACCTCCGCTGGGAAGAGTTTGAGGTTTATCAAAACCAGTCAGACCAACGTTCGGGGCAGTGACTTGACGCTAGGGAAACGGATGACGGCTGTCTTTCTTATTGTGCAAAACAGGGCGCAAGCAGTGGCTAGAGGTCCTTGACCAGGCGCAGTGCGTCGTAAATGGCCGCGTGGGTATTGCGCGATGACACCGCATCGCCGATCCGGAACAACTGGAAACGCCCCTGAGGGTTGGTCACCAGGTTTTGCGCGGTGCCGGCAATCAGGTCCTTGTACTCCACGGCGCCTTCGTTGGTGGCCATGGGCTGCAGTTCGAAATACAGCTCGTCCAGGGGCCGGGTGCCGTGGTTGACCACGATCTGGTCCACCTGTCGGGTTTTCTCCAGGTCGCTGTAGTCGGTGCCGATGGTCGCCAGCAACTGCTCGCCCTGGCGCTCCACGGCCTTGAGCCGGTAAGTGACGGTAAAGGTGGTGTCCAACTGCTGCAGCGAGCGCATGTAAGGCACCAGGTTCATGCCCATCACCTCCGGCGCGAACGAGCGGTCGGGGGTCATGATCTCGGTCCTGGCGCCGCTGCGGGCGATGAACTCGGCAGCCTGCAAACCTGCGTGATCGCCGGCATCGTCGTACACCAGCACATTGCGCCCAGGCTTCACGTCGCCGGAGATGATGTCCCAGCTCGACACCAGCCACTGGTTGCCGCTGTGCAGGACTTCGGTATGGGGCAAGCCGCCGGTGGCGACGATCACCACGTCGGGGTTTTCATCGAGGACCATCGCCGCATCGGCCCAGGTGTTGAAACGAAACTTCACCCCCAGGCGCTCGCACTGCGCCATGCGCCAATCGATGATGCTGATCATCTCCTTGCGCCGCTCGGACTGCGCGGTCAGGCGCACCTGCCCGCCGGGCTGGTCGGCCACTTCCAGCACCAGCACTTCATGCCCGCGCTCGCCGGCGACCCGCGCCGCCTCCAGGCCACCGGGGCCGGCGCCGATGATCAGGACCTTGCGCGGGTGCGCGGCCTTGGGCACCTCGTGGGGCATGCTGGTTTCGCGGCCAGTGGCGGCATTGTGAATGCAGTAGGCGGCGCCGGCGTTGTAGATCCGGTCCAGGCAATAATTGGCGCCGACACAGGGGCGGATTTCATCTTCACGGTTCTCGATGATCTTGCGCACGATGTGCGGGTCGGTCATGTGCGCACGGGTCATGCCCACCATGTCCACCAGGCCCGAGGCAATAGCGTGGCGGGCGGTGGCGACATCGGGGATCTTCGCCGCATGGAAGGTGGGGAAACCGGTCAGGGCACGAATCTCCCCGGCAAAGTCCAGGTGCGGTGCATTGCGCATGCCCTGGATCGGGATGATGTCGGTCAACCCGGCATCGGTGGCGATATTGCCGCGAATCACGTTGAGAAAATCGACCATGCCGCTGTCTTTCAACAGCTGCGAGATGTGCAGCCCCTCCTCTTTCTCAAGGCCGCCGGCCAGCACCTCATCGCCGGTGTAGCGGATGCCGACGATAAACTCCGGGCCCACCCGCTGGCGAATCGCACTCAGCACCTCGAAGGTAAACCGCAGGCGGTTGTGCAATGAACCGCCGTAGGCGCCCTCCAGCTCGTTGGTCAATGGCGACCAGAACTGGTCCATCAGGTGGCCGTAGGCCTGCAGTTCGATACCATCCAGGCCGGCGGCCTGCATGCGTTCGGCGGCGTCGGCGTAATCGCGGATGATGCGTTCGATATCCCAGATTTCCAGCTTCTTGGGAAAGGCTCGGTGTGCCGGCTCCTGATTGTGCGAAGGCGACACCACCGGCAGCCAATCGCCCTTGTCCCAGCGGGTGCGGCGCCCCAGGTGGGTGAGCTGGATCATCACCGCCGCGCCATGCTCATGGCATTCGTCGGTGAGGTCCTTCATCCAGCCGACCACTTCGTCCTTGTACGCCAGGATGTTGTTGAACACCGGAGGGCTATCGCGGGAGATCGCCGCCGAGCCTGCAGTCATGGTCATGGCCACGCCGGCCTTGGCACGCTCGACGTGGTAGGCCCGGTACAATTTCTTCGGCATGCCCTCTTCGGGGTACGCCGGCTCGTGGGAGGTGGTGATAATGCGGTTGCGAAGTGTCAGGTGCTTGAGGCGATAGGGCTGAAGAAGCGGATCGTTATTCATATCGGTCTCGCATACTGGTCATCAGGCAAGGCAGACGATAGACCTCAATGTACACAAGTGTCAATGATGCTGACAGTGGTGTACATTCGCCCCGTCAAGGTTAAACGGACAAGGAAAAAATGCCCCATGAAAGCAACCAGCAACAATGTGGAAGCTGCCGGCCGCGGCTCTCTGGAAAGCTGGCTCAACGCGGCCTATGAGAGCCTCAAGGAATCGGGAGTGGATGCGGTGCGGGTGATGCCGCTGGCCAAGAAACTCAACCTGTCGCGCACCAGTTTCTACTGGTATTTCCAGGACCGCGAAGCCCTGCTCGAAGCCCTGGTTAATCTGTGGAAGAACAAGAACACCTTGAGCCTGGTGTCACAGTCCGAGGCCTATGCCGAATCCATCACCGAGGCGATTCTCAACGTCTTCGACTGCTGGCTGAACAGCGAACTGTTCGATTCACAGTTCGAGTTCGCCATGCGCAGCTGGGCCCTGCAATCCCCCGAAGTGGCGCACGAGATCCGCCAGGCCGATGCACAGCGGGTGCAGGCCCTGGCACAGATGTTCGACCGTTTCGGTTTCGCCCATGACGCCGCCGTCACCCGCGCGCGCTCGATCTACCTGACCCAGATCGGCTACATCAGCATGAACACCCAGGAACCGATGGCGCAGCGCATGCGCTACATCCCCGAGTACTTGAAGATCTTCACCGGCGTGGAGCCCCTGCCCCGGGAGCTGGACCGGTTCTTCCAGCGCAACGGTTTTTCAGCGGCCGAGCTTTAGAACTGAGGCGGGCCGCCGCTTGGCCCGCCGGCGTTGCTCAATACCCTGTTCAGCCTGGGCCGGTTCGGCTGGGGCTGAACAATCTCGACCAGGCATCCCGATAACGCCCACCAACCCCGTGTAAAAAACCACGCCTGCACGCATTGACAAGGCAGAGGCAAAAACTCAACATGCCAGCACTTGTAGGACAACCAACAACCAACAACTAACAAGTGCCGCTTTTCAACCGTGATGACGCGCGAAAGGCTGTCGAGGGGATGAAATCCATGTCTCACTTGCGACCCGCCACCGACTCGCCGCCTTTGTGCGCGCCCCCTGGAGCAGAGGTCCGGGCCCCGAGCTTCGTAATGCCGGCCGGGGCATGCGACACCCATGCACACGTAATCTCCGGCGATCTTGAACGCTATCCACTGGTACCCGACCGTAGCTACACCCCGCCTCCGGCACCTGAGGCGCTGTATCTGGAGGTGTTGCGGGCGATGGGGATGCAGCGAGGGGTTTTGGTGCAGCCGAGCGTCTATGGCACCGATAACCGGTACATGCTCGAAGTGTTGCAACGTCATCAGGACCAACTGAGAGGGGTCGCGGTAGTAGACGAACACGTTGGCGACGACGAACTGGCGCATATGCATGCCTTGGGTGTGCGTGGTGTTCGCATCAACGTTCTGTTTCGAGGCGGAGTGAATCTGGACTTGATGGAGCACCTTGCCCATCGAATTGCCGACCTTGGCTGGCATATGCAGTTTCTGATTGATGTTCGGCTTCTAAGTGAGATTGAGGCTCGGATGGCCAAGTTGCCTTGCGCTGTCGTGATTGATCACTTCGGGCACTTCCCGGCCCATCTGGGCATTAAGGAAGCGGGGTTTGAGTTGCTGCTGAGGAACGTGGCGGAGCACGGTTGGTGGGTCAAGTTGTCGGGCGCTTACCGCCTGAGTGATCAGCGTCCGGACTATGCCGATACAGATGCGCTCGCCCATGCCTTGCTGGCCGTTGCCCCGGAACGAATGGTGTGGGGCAGCGACTGGCCTCACGTAGCACTCGAAAGTACGCCCGACACAAGTTCATTGCTGGATCGCTTGCTTTCATGGGCGCCCAGCGAACGCCAACGACAGAGCATTCTGGTTGATAACCCTGGCGCCCTGTACGACTTCAAATAACAAAAACAATAACCAAGCAGAACTGCGGTGCTGCCCGGAGAATAATAATGAGTTGGTTTAGCGAACTTAATACCGTTGAAAAACGCACCTTCTATTCCGCATTTGGTGGCTGGGCCTTGGACGCCCTGGATTTCATGGTGTTCACCTTTGTCATCGCCTCGCTGATGACCCTTTGGCACATTGACAAGGGTTCAGTGGGGCTACTGAGTACCGTGACGTTACTTTTCTCGTCCATTGGCGGATGGGGAGCGGGCATTCTGGCAGACCGATACGGTCGTGTGCGGTTGCTGCAGATCAGTATTCTGTGGTTCTCGATCTGCACCGTATTGATCGGCTTTGCGCAAAACTTCGAACAGTTATTTGTCCTTCGGGCACTGCAGGGGCTCGGGTTCGGAGGTGAGTGGGCCGTGGGATCGGTACTGATCGGCGAAATGGTTCGAGCGCAACATCGCGGCAAAGCCGTGGGTATCGTGCAAAGCGGATGGGCCATTGGCTGGGGCGCCGCCGCACTGCTCTACACACTGTCTTTCAGCTTGCTTCCCGAAGATATTGCCTGGCGTTCGCTGTTTTGGATCGGCATCGTTCCGGCACTTCTGGTCCTCTACATTCGTAAATATGTACCAGAGCCCGAGGTATTCCTGCGGACTAAAAAGCACCAGAGCGAAACAGGCAACTCGGTTCCTTTCTGGCACATTTTCTCACCCTCGCTCCTGCGCACCACGCTGCTATCCGCCCTGCTCTGCATGGGCGTTCAAGGTGGCTACTACGCAATCACCACGTGGTTGCCAGCCTATCTGAAACTGGAAAAGGGCCTGTCGGTCTTTGGCACCGGTAGCTATCTGATGGTGGTCATCATCGGTTCATTCTTTGGCTATGTCTGCGGCGCCTTCCTGTCTGACCGCCTGGGGCGGCGCCCCAACTTCATCATCTTCGCCGTTCTGTCGGCCATCAGTGTGGTCTGCTACATGCAACTGAACTTGACCAACACTCAAATGCTGTTTCTCGGCTTTCCACTGGGCTTCGCAGCTTCAGGTATCTACAGCGGCATGGGCGCCTTTTTGACTGAGCTTTATCCTTCAGCAGTGAGGGCCAATGGCCAGGCATTCTCCTATAACTTTGGGCGAGCGGTAGGCGCTCTGTTTCCCGGACTCGTAGGCTTTATAAGCGCCAAATACAGCCTCGGCACCGCCATCGCGATCTTCGCGGGAGGAGCCTACTGCCTTGTCCTGGTGGTGACCTTCTTCCTCCCGGAAACCAAGGGCAAGCAATTACACTGAGCCAGCCATCATTTGTTAGAGTAACGCCCACGCAATGTTCGTTACGTGGGCGTTTGACGTTTCAAGCTTTTGAAACTGACATTTGATGACTGAGTAAAATGACTATAAAAGCAATTGGCCGACGCGATCACTTCTCGGTTGAAATTTTTCGTCACCTGGAAAGCGAAATACGTGAAGGTCGACTCCGCCCAGGTGATCGCATCCCCACGGAAAGCCGGTTAGCAGAGGCTTTTGCCGTTAGCCGAAATGTAGTGCGTGAAGCTGTCGCTCGGCTCAATTCGGCCGGCCTCGTCGTCAGTCGCCAGGGGCTTGGGGTATTTGTTGCAACCGAAGCCAACCAAAGCAGCTTCCGGATTACTCAAGAGGAGCTCACCGATAGCACCAAGCTGCGTCAACTGTATGAGCTGCGCCTGGACCTCGAAGTCGCCGCGGCCGCCATGGCCGCCAGACGCCGGTCACTCAGTCAGTTGAACAAGATTGAAGCGGCACTGGACACCCTGCGCACCAGTATCCAAAACCGTCAGGACATGGTGGAACACAGCCTGCAGTTCAAGCGCGCAATTGCCGATGCCACAGGCAATGAATACTTTCGCAACTTCATCATTTTTCTGTGCAGCCACGTCTACGAAGCGGCGTTACTGGAGAACCACCTGGTTCGCTCCAGCGACCTTGGCGAGACGCTACTGGCTGAGCATCAGGCGATCTTCGAAGCGATCAGGCTCGGCGATCCCGACCTTGCCAGACGAGTCACCTGGCAACAAATCATCAACTCCGCCGAACGCAACGGATTGCGAGGATTGCAAGGTTGGGAAATCACTCGGATGAGTTCGCTGGGAGAGACCTACGCACCGCAATGCGCAGGCCCGGACCCTGAACCTCGTACATTGCCACGCACCTTGCCTGACGGCGCGTGCGACTGCCACTTCCACGTTTTTGGTGACGAGAATGGCCAACCCTTCTCTCCTCACCGCTCCTACACGCCGCCGCCCGCTCCACTGGAGGCATTTCAACGCGTCCAAAAAACCCTGGGGCTAAGTCGCGGGGTCATCGTCCAACCCAGCGTCTATGGGGCGGACAACAGCACAACGCTCGCGGCACTGAAAGAAGCGGGCAGCGCATTCCGCGGCGTTGTGGTGATCGATGCCGATACCGATACAGAAACCTTGTGGGCAATGCATCGCCTCGGGGTGCGCGGCGTGCGCGTCAACCTGATCTTCAAAAGCGGTGTTGAGGTATCGGATGTTGCAGCGCTGGCAGATAAAGTCGCGCCACTTGGCTGGCACCTACAGCTACTGATCGATATCACCGAGTTCGCCGACTTGTACGAGACCGTGGCCAGCCTGCCCGTCGCAGTCGTCATCGACCACATGGGGCACATGCCCACCAGTTGCGGGCTGGGACATCCAGGATTCACCGACCTGCTGCGGCTGTTAAAAGAAGGTCGTGTGTGGGTCAAGCTTTCGGGGGCTTATCGCTTTACAGCATCGAAGGACTTCCCTTACGACGACGTAACGCCCTACGCTCGGGCGTTGATCGAAGCGAATCCAAACCGCTTACTGTGGGCGAGCGACTGGCCACATCCTTGTATACCGGTACCCATGCCCAACGATGCCAGTCTGCTGGAGATGCTGTTTAACTGGGTTGAAAACGATGACGCGCTCATCAAGCAGATTTTGGTTGATAACCCTGCAAAGCTCTATGGGTTCTGATACCGCTCGACGATCTGCGCACATCGGTTTTCGCTGGGCCGATGGCCTCCAATCAATACCTGGAGAAACGCGAGGCGGCCAAGCCGCCTCAGGCTCGCGCCAATCAGCATCCTGAAGATGGGGTGGCGGTGTCGCGCAGGAACCTCAGCAACGCCTGGAGCGGGTGCAGGACAAGCTGCCCGTCCTTGCGCTTGACCTGGCTTCGACACGAGTACCCATCCGCCAGCAGGCGCCCTGCCCCATTAAGACGGGCCACCAATGGCCCCCAGGACTGTCGGTAAATAACCTCGGACGTCTCGGCATTTTGTGTTTCGTGCCCGTAGGTTCCGGACATTCCACAACACCCACTGGCTTGCACCTGCAACCTCAAGCCGACTCGCGCATAGATCGTCTGCCACAGGCCCACACTGCCCGGCTCGTTGGTTTTCTCGGTGCAGTGCGGCAGGAAGTAGTAAGTACCTTCGTCGGCGCTCACCGCTGATTGCACAAGCACCTCCACAAGCCATTCCTGCGGCAGCAGGACCGCTGGGGCCTGGTCCTCACCCAGGGTCTTGACGTACTCCTGGCGGTAAACCAAGGTCATCGCTGGATCAAGCCCCACCAACGGAATCTGATATTGATGCAGTTCGCGAAGCGATCGGGCGTTGAAATGCGCTGCTTGTTCGAATGCCTTTAGAAAGCCCTGAACCTGCAGCGGCTTGCCATTGGCCGCGAACGGCGCGATGTACACCTCAAACCCGAGCCTGGAAATCAACTCGATCCAGTCCGCGAGCAGCGGTGTCTCGAAATAACGGGTGAAGGCGTCCAGCACGAGAATAACGCTGCGTTTACGCTGCGCCTCGTCCAGCCCTTCAAGAAGCGCTGGCGACGCCACGCGCACCTTCCAGCGGCGGCAAACGTCATCAAAATTCAGCAAGCTCAGCAGCGGGCTGTCGACCATACCGGCAACGCGCCGAAGAAACGCCCCCACCATCCCAGAACCGATGATCCCGTTGTACAAGCGCGGCACACGGGCCAAGTAGGGAATCGTGTACTCCAGAGAACCGATGAGGTAATCCTTCAATGGGCGCAGATATCGGCTGTGGTATAGCTCGAGGAATCGCGAGCGAAAGTCGGGCACGTTGACTTTCACCGGGCACTGACCCGCACAGGACTTGCAGGCGAGGCACCCTGCCATCGCCTCGTAGACCTCATGGGAAAAGTCTTTCTGGCCCATCTTGTGCGCAACCGTATTGGCAGCACGCCTGGCGAAGCTGATCACCGTGGCCGCTAAAGGGCGAGCACCTCGTGAAACCAACACATCGACACCTTGCTGCCCCTGCAAGCGCAACCACTCCCGGACCAGGGAAGCGCGCCCCTTGGGCGAGTGAATTCTATTTCGAGTGCCCTTCCAGGAAGGGCACATGGCGTCATCGGGGTCGAAGTTGTAGCAGGCGCCATTGCCGTTGCAATGGACCGCGGCGTCGTAATGCAACCACACCCGCTCATCAATCGTACGATCCAGCTCGCCACGCAACGTGACCTCATCAACTCGAGTCAACCGAGCGTCAGGTAGCGTGTGTGGCGTGGCGATTTTCCCCGGGTTGAGTTGGTTGTACGGGTCAAAAGCCGACTTGAGTTCCTGCAGCGCCGGATAGAGTTCGCCGAAGTAGTCCGGCACATATTGCGACCTCAACCCTTTGCCATGCTCCCCCCAGAGCAAGCCACCGTGCTTTTGCGTCAGCTCGGCGACGGCATCGGAAATGGGCTGGACCAAGGCCGCCTGGGCGGGGTCTTTCATATCCAGAATCGGCCGCACATGCAGGACCCCGGCGTCAACGTGGCCGAACATGCCATATTCCAAACCATGGCTATCCAAAAGCGCCCGAAATTGCGCAATGAAATCAGCCAGGTTCTCGGGAGGAACCGCAGTATCTTCAACGAACGGCTGGGGCCTGGCGGAACCTTTGACATTCCCCAGCAGCCCCACCGCACGCTTGCGCATCGCGTAAACCCGCTTCAATGCCTCTGCACCGATGGCAAGGGTGTGCCCCAATCGCACCACACTGGTGTCCTGCTGAAGGTGCCGGACAAACTCATGAACACGCAGCTGAACCACTTCCTCATCGTCGCCGCT
Source organism: Pseudomonas sp. JV245A (assembly GCF_032424515.1). Lineage (NCBI taxonomy): Bacteria > Pseudomonadati > Pseudomonadota > Gammaproteobacteria > Pseudomonadales > Pseudomonadaceae > Pseudomonas > Pseudomonas sp. JV245A. The sequence continues at coordinate 21,731 of NZ_VYKE01000048.1, read as the reverse complement.
GAACTCCACCAGGTTGATTCCCAGGGTTGGCACATCGGGGTCTTGGGGAAAGTACTCGGCGACTCCGTGCCAGACGATGTCGTTCATGGCCAGCCCGAGGACCTTGGAGTCGACCGTCTCGATGGACAATGGCTCGAGCTGCATCAACGCCTTGGCATCGCGCAATGCATCCATGAAGCCCGCGTAACGTACGTTGACAAGGATCGAGTACTTGGGAATGGGCAACACATTCAGCGTGGCTTCAACAATGAAACCCAGTGAGCCTTCGGACCCACACAGGACACTGTTCAGATTGAATCGGTCATTCGGCTCACGCAGATGCGCCAGGTCATATCCCGTCAAGCAACGGTTCAACTTGGGAAAGGTATGCTCGATGAGTTCGGCGTAATCATGGGCGATCTGCGAAGCACATCGATAAATTGCCCCAACCTTATCGTCGCGATGTGCTTGCGCCTGCCAGCAATCTCGCTCCAGGACTGCACTATCGAGCCGCTCCCCACCTATCAGAATGGTAGAAAGCGCCAGGACGTGGTCACGGGTTTTTCCGTAGGTACAGCTTCCCTGACCGCTTGCGTCGGTATTTATCATCCCGCCGATCGTGGCCCGATTCGACGTCGACAACTCCGGTGCAAAAAACAGTCCGTGCGGTTTCAACGCTGCATTGAGCTGGTCCTTGACCACACCGCTTTGCACACGCACCCAGCGCTCCTCGACGTTGATCTCAAGGATGCCGTGCATATGACGCGACAGATCCACCACAACGCCGCTCGTCAACGATTGGCCATTGGTTCCGGTTCCGCCGCCACGCGGCGTGAGCACCACCGAACTGAACGACGCCAGCGCCGCAAGGCGGGCCAAGAGCTCGACATCTTGCACATTTCTGGGGAACACCGCGGCTTGAGGCAGACGCTGATAGATCGAGTTGTCAGTTGCCAGTACTGTCCTCACAGCATGATCGCGAGCAATTTCACCCTGGAATCCTTCTTTCTCAAGGCGAGCCAGGAACAACTCACAGGGTTCGTTTTTAGTTTCGTGGGGAGGCAACCTGGCAATCATGGTGGAATTCCTAGCGGCGATACGGCTAATCTGAGCATTCTCGTTATGTATGCTTCCTAGCCCGAGGCCTGGCTCAGGACAAAGGCCTTTCCACCGATTTTGTGGGGACAAGACAATTCACACAAACGTAAAACCTGCAGCTTTTCCATGAGCTTTATGAATGAACCCACGAAGACTGACCCCCTCGATGTCCCTGCTGATCGCTTTCGAGGCAGCAGCCCGACATTGCAGCTTTACCAAAGCGGCAGACGAACTTGCCCTGACTCAAAGCGCTGTCAGCCGGCAAGTGCAGGCTCTGGAATCACAGCTTGAGGTCTCGCTGTTCAAACGTGAGGGAAGAAGAATCGAACTCACCGCTGCCGGCGCGCTTTACCAGCATGAACTCACTGCCGCACTGGGCCGAATTCGAAGCGCTACCCTGCAGACAATTGCCTTCAAGGAGGAAGAAGGCCCATTGAACCTCGCGGTACTGCCGACCTTCGGTTCAAAATGGCTGCTGCCCAAAATGCATGAATTTTATGCGCGTCATCCCAGGAGCCTGGTGCACGTCCACTCGAGGATCATTCACGCCGACAACCCATCCAGCGTGAGCGACATGCAGGCCATCATCTACGCAGGAAAAGGCGACTGGCCGGGCTACGTATCGCACCTTTTGCTACAAGAAAAACTGGTGGTTGTCGCCAGCCCCAAAGCGCTGCCGGACAGCCTTGAGATGTCGCTCAACGATGTCACCAATCATTTGTTGTTGAATGTCGTTTCTCGACCCAATAGCTGGTCCGATTGGTTTGACCTCAACAAGCTGGACCACCAGAAAATGCGGACAGGCCCAAGCTTTGAGCTCACGGCCCACCTTATACAGGCGGTATCCGCTGGCGTCGGCATTGGGCTGGTTCCCGATATTCTGGTGCAAGACGAAATCAAATCCGGGGCACTGGTAAAACTGTTTGGCCCTATGGAAAGCGGTCGCAATTACTATCTGACCTGCGCGGCGCGCTATCAGCATTATCCGGCGCTTGAAACATTCAGCGCCTGGCTGTTATCCGAGAGCGCCATCGTGAGTGCCTGAACAGGCCAGGGGCCGGATGTTCATCACCGCTCCAGCAACGAACCGATTCAGCGCTGCCCGGATTCAAGCCTTTTGAGAAGGACTCAATTCCTGGATTTGAAAGCGCTGGATGGTGCTGGATTTCAGTGAAGCCCGCAGAAACGAAAAAAGGACCCGAAGGTCCTTTTTTCGATCGCTGCAGAATTCGTGGAACTCTGCAGCGCTATGTTTGGAGCGGGAAACGAGACTCGAACTCGCGACCCCGACCTTGGCAAGGTCGTGCTCTACCAACTGAGCTATTCCCGCAACGTCTTGGTGTTGCGCATTCTATAGAAATCCGAATGCGCGTCAAGCCTTTGATTCAAAAAAACTTATTTTTTCTCGTTATCAGTTTTCAGGTGCGGCCAGGCGGCTCGCAGATACTGCAGCATGGACCACAGGGTCAGGCCCGCTGCCGCCAACAGCAACGCGTAACCTACCAGCACCCAGAAACTGAAGTCCGAGGGATTGGCCAGCAAAATCACCAGCGCCAGCATTTGCGCCGCCGTTTTCCACTTGCCCATGTTCGACACCGCCACCTGCGCGCGGGCGCCGAGCTCGGCCATCCACTCGCGCAGCGCCGAGATGACGATTTCACGACCGATGATCACCGCGGCGGGCAAGGTCAGCCACAGGTTGTGATGCTCCTGCACCAGCAGCACCAGGGCCACCGCCACCATCAGCTTGTCGGCCACCGGGTCGAGGAACGCACCGAACGGCGTGCTCTGCTGCAGGCGCCGCGCCAGGTAGCCGTCCAGCCAGTCGGTGGCGGCCGCGAAGGCAAACACCGAACTGGCGGCCATGTAGCTCCAGCTATAGGGCAAATAGAACAGCAAAATGAAAATCGGGATGAGCAGGACGCGTAGAACGGTGATCAGATTAGGGATATTCATCGGCACAACTGGCTACGAGGTGATTGGGCATTCTACTCGCTGTGCAGGTTTGCATAAATCAACTCTGCGAGCTTTTTACTGATTCCCGGTGCTTTGGCAATCTCGTCGATGCTTGCACGGGACAGTTCCTGCAATCCACCAAAATGTTTGAGAAGGTCCCGCCGACGCTTCGGCCCGACGCCCGCCACCCCTTCCAGGGTCGAGGTACGCCGGGTCTTGCCACGTCGTGCGCGGTGACCGGTGATCGCGAAGCGGTGAGCCTCATCGCGGATTTGCTGGATCAGGTGCAGCGCCGGCGAGTCACCCTTGAGGGTGAATTCGTGGGCTGCGTCGTTCAGGTACAGGGTTTCGAAACCGGCCTTGCGGGTCGCGCCCTTGGCCACGCCGAGCAGGATCAGGTCCGGCACCGCCAGCTCATTGAGCACATCCCGAGCCATGGACAGCTGGCCCTTGCCGCCGTCCACCAGAAGGATGTCCGGCAGCTTGCCCTCGCCGTCCTTGAGCTTGCTGAAGCGTCGGGTCAGGGCCTGGTGCATGGCGGCGTAGTCGTCGCCGGCGGTCACGCCTTCGATGTTGTAGCGCCGGTAGTCGGACTTCAGCGGCCCTTCCGGCCCGAATACCACGCAGGAGGCTACAGTGGCCTCGCCGCTGGAATGGCTGATGTCGTAGCACTCCAGGCGCTGCGGCGGCTCGTCCAGGTTCAGCACCTCGGCCAGGGCTTCGAAACGTGCGGCCACGTGCTGGCGGTTGGCCAGGCGCGCGCTCAGGGCCTGCTCGGCGTTGGTTACCGCCAGTTGCTGCCAGCGGGCGCGGGTACCGCGTACCCGGTGGCTGATGGTCAACTCGCGCCCGCGCAGCTCGTCGATGGCGGCGATCAGGGTCGGGAAGTCCTCATGGACCACGTTGACGATCAACTCGGAAGGCAGGTCGCGTTCCGGGCTGCTGACAAAATACTGGCCGAGGAACGCCGACATGACTTCGGCCACGTCCTCCTCGATACCCACCTGGGGAAAGAAGTTCTTGCTGCCCAGTACCCGGCCGCCGCGCACGCTGATCAGGTGCACACAGGCGCCGCCCGGGTTGACGAAGGCCGCCACCACATCCACATCGCCCGTGCCACCTTCCATGCTCTGCTGGTCCTGGACCCGACGCAGCAGGGAGATCTGGTCCCGCAGTTCGGCGGCCTTTTCGAAATCCAGGGTGCTGGCGGCGGCTTCCATGGCAGTGGAGAGTTCGTCGGTCAGGGCATTGCTGCGCCCCTCCAGGAACATCACCGAGTGGCGCACGTCCTCGGCATAGACCTCAGGCTCCACCAGGCCGACGCAGGGCGCCTTGCAGCGTTTGATCTGGTACTGCAGGCAGGGCCGCGTACGGTTCTTGTAGTAGCTGTCCTCGCACTGGCGGACCATGAAGGTCTTCTGCAACAGGCTGAGGCTTTCGCGAATGGCGCCGGCGCTGGGATAAGGACCGAAATACTTACCCTTCTGCTTCTTCGCCCCGCGATGGATGCTGAAACGCGGAAAGTCGCCGTCCGAAAGAAACACGTAGGGGTAGGACTTATCGTCGCGCAGGAGAATGTTGTACGGCGGCCGCCATTCCTTGATCAGCGTCTGCTCCAGCAGCAGCGCTTCGGTTTCATTGGCGGTGATGGTGGTTTCGATCTGCGCGATGCGCGCCACCAGGGCGGCGGTCTTCGGCGCCTGGCCGGTCTTGCGGAAATAGCTGGAGAGCCGGTTCTTCAGGTTCTTGGCTTTACCGACGTAAAGCAGGCGTGCATCGCTGTCGAACATGCGATACACACCGGGGCGGCCACTGCAGGTAGAAAGAAAGGCACTGGGATCAAACTGTTCGGTCATTTCAGAGGCTGGCATCAACCATGCCGTGACGAACCGCCAATAGCGTCAACTCGACATCGCTGCTGATCGAGAGCTTCTCGAAAATGCGATAGCGGTAGGTATTCACGGTTTTCGGCGACAGGCACAGCTTGTCGGAGATGATCTGCACCTTCTGGCAGCCGACAATCATCAGCGCAATCTGGATCTCCCGTTCCGACAGGGCGTCGAACGGTGAATCACTGGAAGGCTGGAATGACTTGAACACCAATTGCTGAGCGATCTGCGGGCTGATATAGCGCTGGCCGGCAAATACCAGGCGGATGGCCTGGACCATTTCGTTCAGACCGGCGCCCTTGGTCAGATAGCCCGCCGCACCCGCTTGCAGCAAGCGGGTAGGAAAGGGATCTTCCTCGCAGACGGTGACCGCCACGACCTTGATGTCCGGATGACTGCGCAGCAGTTTGCGCGTGGCTTCGAGGCCGCCGATGCCTGGCATCTTGACGTCCATCAGGACCACATCGGGCTTCAGCTCCCGCGCCTTGAGCAGGGATTCTTCCCCTGACTCCGCCTGCCCGACTACTTGCAGGCCATCGATGTCAGCCAACATTCGTGTAATGCCCGTACGAACGAGATCATGGTCATCGACTACTAGCACCCTTATCAAGCAGACACCTCGCGATATGGTCTTTACAGGTTGCCCGACACCTTAGCAAAAAAGCGGCGTACAAACCTAATCACAAGCGCTATATAAAAAACATCCGGGCGCAATAACGGTCCTACCCCCGTGCACATCGAAAGAGGCCAGCGCCCCTCACTCTCGTACCTGGGCCTTGCGCCTCTCGCCCTGGCTTGCCGAAAGCTCGGCCAGGGTACTGGTCAGGCGGCAGATAGCATCCTGATCCTCCTTGAACAGCGCCCGATAGCAATCCAGGACCTTTTCCTCGGTCTGACTCAGCCCGCCGCTCTGGATCGGGATCCGGCTGCCGGTCAGCACATACAGCACATCCACCCCTTTTGCCGCCACCCGGGACAGATAATCCGCCTTGGGTGCACGATCACCACTTTCATATTTACCCTGGGCGTTGGCTTCAACCCCGCCTATTTCACCAAAAACTTTCTGCGACAGTCCCAGGCGTTCTCGCTCCTGCCTCAACCGCGAACCGATTCCACTCATTTGGATGTATGATCCCATCTGATACACCCCAAGGGGGTGTCATACTCTTCAAGCATTGAACAAATTTGAACGGTTTTGAACTATGCCCGGTATCCGCACTGCCGCACAAGCCAAGGCCTGGCTGGAACATCAAGGTAAATCGGTTCAACAATTTGCTCGTGAACACGGGGTTGACCCGGCCACTACCTATCAGGTGCTGGCAGGCCGCAAGAAAGGCAAACGAGGGGAAGCGCACAAGGTCGCGGTGCTACTGGGAATGAAGGACGGCATCATCCTCGAGGATGCGCCCGCGATAGATCCCAACGCACAGTAAAGCCTGCGGAAGGGCGTTGCGCTCAGGCGTCGCCAAGCCTTCCGGCAAGCGAATCAGACAAGCGCTCCATGCGCCAGAAGCAATCATCCTCTCCCACCACCCGCAACCCCATCCGCTCATACAGCCGCTGTGCGGGATTGCCCTTGAACACGGTCAGGCGCAACAACCCTCGGCGCTCCTGGCGAGCCAGCTCCAGCACCTGCTCCAGCGTCCAGGCACCGGCGCCCTGCCCCCGGAAAGCCTCCAGCACATGCAATTCGCGGACATACAGCGCCTGCGCATCCCGGCTCAGGCTGACAAACCCCAGCACCCGGGCACCCTGGCAGATCAGCAGGTTCCTGCGGCCGGCCCAGGCCACATCGAAGGCTTCGTCCTGCCACAGCAAGTCGTTGCGAATGTAATAGCCGAGCATGGTGGAACGGGTCAGGTCGCGGGCGAACGCCAGGTCCGAATCAACCGCCGGGCGTAATGAAAAGCCGTCCATCAATGGCTCACCTCCAGCACTTGCGCCTGCCATTGCCCAGTACCACCCTGGACAATCAACAAAGCCTCGCCCACACCCTCGACGGTGCCCAGCAACCGGCCCCTGGCATCCCAGGCCGCGCTGCGTCCGGCGCAGGCCCAACCACCGCTGGGGCCGCCGTGGTTGGCCATCAGCACCAGCATCCCGTGTTCCTGGGCGTATCCCTGGAGCTGCGCGCTATCGGCAGCGTAGCCACCTTCGCTGATCAAGACCCCGGCAGCATAGATCCCGGCGCCGGCATCGGCCGCCGCCTGCACATGGCTGGCGTGGCAGAAGTCCGCGCAGACCGCCAAAGCCACGGTTTCGCCACCGATAGGCAAAGGGGTGCCGCCCTGGCCTGCGACAAAAGCGCGCTCTTCTCCTGCATGCAGGTGCTGCTTGGTGTAGACCGCCAGCGAACCGTCGCCGCCCAGCACCAGAGCGCCAATCAGCACCGGCCCGTCAACAGACAGGCGGATCGGCATCCCCACCACCGCCGTCAGTTCCAGCGCCCGGGCCAGATCCCGCAGTGGCTGCAACTGCGGTGCATCCGGCATCAGCGCCAGTTCGGCCGCCAGTTGCGGTTCGTAGCCGGTCAGCGACAGCTCGGGAAACACCAGCAACTGCACGCCCTGCGCCGCTGCCAGTTGTATCAACCGCTGATGCCGGGCCAGGTTGGCCAGTAGATCGCCCGCGATGGACACCGTTTGGGCAGCAGCGAGGGTCAGCACGGACATGAACATTCCTTGGAGGGCGAACAGGCGGGAGCAGCGAGTGTGGCATAAATCCCCTGCAGGCTTAATCCATAGCCGCCGCGTGCTGCGCCGATAGAAATTACTGATTGAATCCCGGCACCAGCCTCTAGTAAGCTCGCCCCCACTTTACGGAGAAACCCATGTTGTCCAAGACCCCTTCCCTGCACCGCCACACTGCCAGCGCACTGCGCTCGGTCGCGGCTGCCTGGGTCAACGGCACTCGGGCTCCGGCCAGCTTTTATTTTGGGTATTGGTTTAGCCACTGGCGCGCCTGATACCCAACCGGCGCCCACTTCAACGGGTCGCCTACCAGAGAAATCTCAACCCCCGGTCGGCCTCCCGACCGGGGGTTTTGTTTTTTCCGGCACTGCATTTTCAACCACGACTTTCAGCGACACACCGAACTTACTGAGGATTGCTCCATGAACTACTCCACCTATTACCGCTACGACATGTTTTGCGCCTGGCGATTTAGCAGCCTCCGCTCGGGACAGCCTGCCGCCTCCGATCGGTCACCTACCGGTGGCAATTGCACACTTATGGCCAGTACGGCCAATTGTCGAACACCCCAGTAGGGCCGCGCGCGGGACATAACCCGCCGCCCGCCCAGGAAGACCGCACATGAACTCGTCCGTATCCGCCCTGCCCCTGTCCGCCCACGTCAGCGCCAATGAAACCCTGACCCAGCGCCTGCCCAGCTCCCTGGAACTCAAGCAGCAACTGCCGCTGTCCCTGGCCTTGAACCAACAAGTCGCCGCTCACCGCCAGGCGGTGCGCGCCATCCTCGAAGGTCGCGACCCACGCCTGCTGGTAGTCGTCGGCCCCTGCTCCATCCACGACCCGCAATCGGCCCTGGAATACGCCGCCAACCTGGCCCGCCTGGCCGATGAAGTGCGCGACCAGATGCTGCTGGTGATGCGCGCCTACGTGGAAAAGCCCCGTACCACCGTCGGCTGGAAAGGCCTGGCCTACGACCCCCGCCTGGATGGCAGCGACGACATGGCCGGCGGCCTGCACCTGTCCCGTGAACTGATGCGCGAGATGCTGCGCCTGGGCCTGCCGGTTGCCACCGAACTGTTGCAGCCCATGGCCGCCGGCTACTTCGATGACCTGCTGAGCTGGGTCGCCATTGGTGCGCGCACCACCGAATCGCAGATCCACCGCGAGATGGCCAGCGGCCTGGACATGCCCGTGGGTTTCAAGAACGGCACCGACGGCGGCGTCGCTATCGCCTGTGACGCCATGCGCTCGGCGGCCCACCCGCACCGCCACTTCGGCGTCGACAGCCAAGGCCACCCGGCGGTCATCCAGACCCCAGGCAACCCCGACACTCATCTGGTGCTGCGCGGTGGCCATCGCGGGCCCAACTACGACCGCCAGAGCGTGGCCCAGGTCCAGCAGGACCTGCAGAAGCTGAAGATCCCGGCGCGGATCATGGTCGATTGCAGCCACGCCAACAGCGGCAAGGACCCGCTGCGTCAGCCGGCGGTGTTCAACGAGGTACTGGAGCAGCGCTTGCAGGGCGATACCTCGCTGATGGGGGTGATGCTGGAAAGCCACCTGTTCGAAGGCTGCCAGCCCCTGAGCGCGAACCTGCGCTACGGCGTTTCGGTGACCGACGGCTGCCTGGGCTGGGACGCCACCGAACAATTGCTGCGCAATGGCGCGCAAAAACTGCGACACGCAGACAAGGCCGCAGCCGTCCCCGCCTGAGCAGCACCGCCCCCGCAGGAGCTGGCTTGCCAGCGAAGGCGTCCTCAAGAGCAGCGTCTCCTGCAAGGACCTCTTCGCCGGCAAGCCGGCCCCTACAGGACCCTCACCACTCATCCCCCGCAGGCGCCAGGCGGCAATGCCTTGAAGGAACTTTGAGAAGAAATAGCCACCTGAATCCGGTAGGCTCTCAACTTTCTTGAAAGGAGCAACATCCATGGCCAAAGCCACTGCCCGTCACATCCTGGTTGCCAGCGAAGCCAAGTGCAACGAACTCAAAGCCGAAATCGAAGCCGGCGCCGACTTTGCCGAAGTCGCGAAAAAGAACTCCACCTGCCCTTCCAGCCGTGACGGCGGCAACCTGGGCTCCTTCGGCCCAGGCCAGATGGTCAAGGAATTCGACACCGTGGTGTTCAGCGCTCCGGTAAACGTGGTGCAAGGCCCGGTGAAAACCCAGTTCGGCTACCACCTGCTGGAAGTCACCAGCCGCCAGGACTGATCCCCAAGCGCCTGCGTCTGCTCAACGGCCCGCCTTTTGGTGGGCCGTTGCGCATGGGCGCCAAGTTCTGCCCAAAGCGGATGCGGCTGGCCAGTCACGCGCCGCTAGCGTACAAATCGTGGTCATCGATCACCCGGCTCCTAAGGCTGACAATGCGACTGCTTTCCTCCACCGTGCTTTTCACCGCCCTGCTGTTGGGCGCCGCGGGTGCCCAAGCCGCACCGCAACACGCCATGACCGTCTATGGCGAACCGGCCAAGTACCCCCAGGGTTTCAGCCACTTCGACTACGTCAATCCCCAGGCCCCCAAAGGCGGGACGTTGCGCCGCTCGGCCATCGAAATCGGCCGTTTCGACCACGTACTGCCCTATATCGACAAGGGCATCGGTGTCTCCCAGCTCGACGGCCTGGTCTATTCACCCCTGGCCCAGCGCTCCCTGGACGAGCCCTACACCGTCTACGGCCTGGTGGCCGAAAAGATGGAGCGTGCCGAAGACGGCCTGTGGCTGCGTTTCTACCTCAACCCCAAGGCGCGCTTTGCCGACAACACGCCGATCACCGCCCAAGACGTGCGCTACAGCTACGACCTGCTGATGACCCAGGGCAGCATGCGCTACCGCACCCAGTTCGACGATGTCAAAGGCGTCACCGTGGAATCACCACGAGTGGTGCGCTTCGACTTCAAAAGCAACGAAAACCGCACCCTGCCCCTGGATATCGCGACCCTGCCGGTGTTCCCCGAACACTGGTGGAAGAGTCGCGACTTCGCCAATGGCGGCGGCTATGAAGCGCCCCTGGGCAGCGGCCCCTACCGCGTGGCCAAGGTCGACTCGGGCAACAGCATCACCTTCGCCCGCAACCCCGACTGGTGGGGCAAGGACCTGCCGGTGAGCCGCGGCCTGTACAACTTCGATCATTTCAGCGTCGAGTATTTCGGCGATATCGACGTCGCCCGCCAGGTGCTGCGCGGCGGCGCCTACGACTACAACCGCGAGTTTTCCGCCACCGGCTATTCCATCGGCTACGACAGCCCGGCGCTGAACGACGGCCGCCTGCAAAAGGCCCACCTGGCGCAATCGGCGCCGCAACCGGCCCAGGGCTATGTGTTCAACCTCGATCGGCCGGTGTTCCAGGACCGCCGGGTGCGCCAGGCCCTGGCCATGCTCTGGGATTTCGAATGGAGCAACCGGCAGATGATGCGCAACCTCTACATCCGCCAGCAGAGTTTCTTCTCCAACACCGCCCTGGCGGCCCGCAGCCTGCCGGATGCCGAGGAACTGAAGATCCTCGAACCGCTGCGCGGGCAGATCCCCGACGAGGTCTTCACCCAGGTTTTCGAGGCGCCGAAAACCGACGGCAGCGGCGTGATCCGCGACAAGCAACTGCAAGCCCTGGCCCTGCTGGAACAGGCCGGCTGGAAGCCCGAGGGCGACAAGCTGGTGAACGCCCAGGGCGAGCCCCTGAGCTTCACTTTCCTGATCACCCAGGGCTCCATCGAACGCCTGCTGCTGCCCTACAAGCGCAACCTGGCGCAGATCGGCATCAGCCTGAACATTCGCCGCATCGACTCCGCCCAGTACGTCAACCGCCTGATGGCCCGGGACTACGACATGATCGTCACCGGCTACCCGGTGACCACCTCGCCGGGCATGGAGCTGTACAACTACTTCGGCTCCGCCGCGGCCAACGACCCCGGTTCCAACAACTACATGGTGCTCAAGAACCCGGCCGTGGACAGCCTGGTCAATGGCCTGGTGAAGGCCACCAGCCAGCCGGAGATGCTGCGCTACGCCCATGCCCTGGACCGGGTGCTGCAGTGGAACTACTACTGGATTGCCAACTACTACCCGCCCGGCACCTCCACGGTGTGGTGGAACCGCTTCGGCATCCCCAAGGTGCCGGCGAGCAACGATGAAGCCATCGAAAGCTGGTGGGAAGTCAGCAGCAGCGCGCTGACCGACGAACAAATGGCCGCCGAGCTGATCCGCCGTGGCAAACCCGGAGGGCGCCACTGATGCTGGCCTACATTCTGCGGCGCCTGCTGCTGATCATCCCGACCCTATTGATCATCCTCCTGGTGAACTTCGTCATCGTCCAGGCCGCCCCCGGCGGCCCGGTGGAACAGGCCATCGCCCGCCTGCAGGGCATCGGTGGCGGCGCCGCTGTCGGCGGTTCCGCCGATGCCATGAGCAGCAGCGGTTCCCGGGCCAGCCGCGGCCTGGACCCCAAGCTGATCCAGGACATCGAGAAACAGTACGGCTTCGACAAGCCGGCCCATGAACGCCTGTGGCTGATGCTCAAGAACTACGCCCAGCTGGACTTCGGCAAGAGCTTCTTTCGCGGCGCCACGGTCACCGACCTGATCCTGGAAAAGATGCCGGTGACCATTTCCCTGGGGCTCTGGGCGACCCTGATCACCTACCTGGTGTCGATCCCCCTGGGGATCCGCAAGGCGGTGCACCACGGCAGCCATTTCGACATCTGGAGCAGCACCGCGATCATCATCGGCTACGCCATGCCGGCCTTCCTGTTCGCCATGTTCCTGATCGTGCTGTTCGCCGGCGGCACCTCGCTGAACTGGTTTCCGGTGCGCGGCCTGGTCTCGGACAACTTCGAGCAGTTGAGCACCCTGGGCAAGGTCGCCGACTACTTCTGGCACCTGGTACTGCCGGTCAGCTCCCTGGTGATCGGCGGCTTCGCCACCCTGACCATCCTCACCAAGAACTCCTTCCTCAACGAGATCACCCGCCAGTACGTGGTCACCGCCCGGGCCAAGGGCCTGAGCGAGCGCCGGGTGCTGTATGGGCATGTGTTCCGCAACGCCATGCTGCTGGTGGTCTCGGGCATTCCCCAGGCCTTTATCAGCGTGTTCTTCGCCGGCTCCCTGCTGATCGAGGTGATCTTCTCCCTCGACGGCCTGGGGCGCATGAGCTATGAGGCCGCGGTGTCCAGGGACTACCCGGTGGTGTTCGGCTCGCTGTTCATCTTCACCCTGTTCGGCCTCTTGATAAAACTCATCGGCGACCTGTGCTACACCCTCGTCGACCCGCGCATCGACTTCGCCGCGAGGAACGCCTGATGCTCACGCTTTCTCCTCTGGCGCGCCGGCGCTTCGACCGTTTCAAGAAAAACCGCCGCGGCTGGTGGTCGCTGTGGCTGTTCATCGGCCTGTTCATCCTGACCCTGGGCGGCGAGCTGATCGCCAACGACAAGCCGCTGGTGGTCAGCTACCAGGGCTCGCTGTATTTCCCGGTGCTCAAGCGCTACACCGAACAGGAATTCGGCGGCCAGTTGCCGTTCCAGGCCGACTACCGCAGCGACTACGTGCAGCAACTTATCCGCAAGGACGGTGGCTGGCTGCTGTTCCCGCCGGTGCCCTTCAGCGAAGACACCCCCAACTACGACCTGACCCAGCCGGCCCCCAGCCCGCCGAGCAAGGTCAACTGGCTGGGCACTGACGACCAGGCCCGGGATGTGCTGGCACGGGTGATCTACGGCGCCCGGGTGTCAATCCTGTTCGCCCTGGCCCTGACCGCCATCAGCGCCCTGATCGGCATCGCTGCCGGCGCCCTGCAGGGCTACTACGGCGGCTGGGTCGACCTCCTGGGCCAGCGCTTGCTGGAGGTCTGGTCCGGGTTGCCGGTGCTCTACCTGCTGATCATCCTCTCGGGCTTTGTCGAGCCGAACTTCTGGTGGCTGCTGGGGATCATGGCGCTGTTTTCCTGGCTGGCCCTGGTGGACGTGGTGCGCGCCGAGTTCCTGCGCGGGCGCAACCTGGAGTACGTCAAGGCTGCCCGGGCCCTGGGCCTGAGCGACCGCAAGGTGATCCTGCGGCACATCCTGCCCAACGCCATGAACGCCACCCTGAGCTACCTGCCGTTCATTCTCACCGGGGCCATCTCGACCCTCACCGCCCTGGACTTCCTCGGCTTCGGCATGCCCGCCGGCAGCGCCTCCCTGGGCGAATTGATCGGCCAGGGCAAGCAGAACCTGCAGGCGCCGTGGCTCGGGCTGACGGCGTTTTTCACCCTGGCGCTGATCCTCTCTCTGCTGGTGTTCATCGGCGAGGCGTTGCGCGATGCCTTTGATCCTCGATCTTGAAGCGGACTGTAGAAATGACTGAAAACCTGATCGAAATCCGCCAGCTCAATGTCGCCTTCGGCGCGCAGACCGTGGTCCGCGACCTGAGCCTGGATATCCGCCCCGGCGAATGCCTGGCCCTGGTGGGGGAATCCGGCTCGGGCAAGTCGGTGACCGCCCATTCGATCCTGCAACTGCTGCCGCAGACCGGCTGCAGCGCCACCGGCAGCGTGCGCTATCGCGGCCAGGAACTGATCGGTGCCAGCCCGGCGACCCTGCAACAGCTGCGGGGCAACCGCATCGCCATGATCTTCCAGGAGCCCATGACCTCCCTCAACCCGCTGCACAGCGTGGAAAAACAGATCGGCGAAACCCTGCTGCTGCATCGCGGCCTGGGGGGCAAGGAGGCCCAGGCGCGGATCCTCGAACTGCTGGAGCTGGTGGGCATCCAGAAGCCCCGGGAACGGCTCAAGGCCTACCCGCATCAACTTTCCGGCGGCCAGCGCCAGCGGGTGATGATCGCCATGGCCCTGGCCTGCGAACCGGAACTGCTGATTGCCGACGAACCCACCACCGCCCTGGACGTGACCGTGCAGCGCAAGATCCTGCTGCTGCTCAAATCCCTGCAACAGCGCCTGGGCATGTCCCTGCTGCTGATCAGCCACGACCTCAACCTGGTGCGGCGCATTGCCCAGCGGGTGTGCGTGATGAAAGCCGGGGAAATCGTCGAGCAGGCCGACTGCGACACCCTGTTCAACGCCCCGCAACATCCATACAGCTGTGAACTGCTGCATGCCGAGCCCGAGGGCGAACCGCTGTGTCGCGACACCCGGGAAACCGTGTTGGAAGTGGACAATCTCAGCGTCGAATTCCAGATCGGCGGCGGCCTGTTCCGGCGCAAGGAGTACCTGCGGGCAGTGGACGGCATCAGCCTCAGCGTGCAGCAAGGCAAGACCCTGGGGATCGTCGGCGAGTCCGGTTCGGGCAAGTCCACCCTGGGCCAGGCGATCCTGCGGCTGCTGGATTCCGAAGGTGGCATCCGCTTCCAGGGCCAGGCCCTGGACGGCCTCAACCAGAAGCAACTGCGCCCCTGGCGCAAGCAGATGCAGGTGGTATTCCAGGACCCCTTCGGCAGCCTCAGCCCACGCATGTCGGTGGCGCAGATCATCAGCGAAGGCCTGGAAGTGCACAGCCAGTACGATGCCCGCCAGTGCGACGAACAGGTCATCCGCGCCCTGGAGGAGGTCGGCCTCGACCCCGACAGCCGCCACCGCTACCCCCACGAGTTCTCCGGCGGCCAGCGCCAGCGCATCGCCATCGCCCGGGCCCTGGTGCTGAAGCCGGCGCTGATTTTGCTGGACGAACCCACCTCGGCCCTGGACCGCACCGTGCAGAAGCAAGTGGTGGCCCTGCTGCGTCAGCTGCAGGAAAAGTACGGCCTGACCTACCTGTTCATCAGCCATGACCTGGCGGTGGTGCGAGCCCTGGCCCACGACATGATCGTGATCAAGGACGGCCAGGTCGTGGAGCGCGGCGCCAGCCACGACGTATTCGAAAACCCCCAGCATCCCTACACCCGGGAACTGCTGGCCGCCGCCCATCCCGGCTGACCTGCCGTCGACGCCCCTTTCTCGCAGCCTCGCAAGGCTCGACAGCAGCCAGCTTCGCGACCTGGTGTAGCCGCTGCCGCAGGCTGCGAACGGCTCCGCAGGAGACGCCGCCCTTGAGACCGCCGAAGGTCCTGCGGCCCTTTGCGCAGCCTCGCTGGCGCTCGGCAGCGGCTACAGCGCAACAACCGGGGCAGACTGCGGCATAATCGCTGCGCCCATTTCCAGGATGCCGCCATGAACGACAGCGAAAGCCTCAAGGACTACCAGCGCGTGCGCCAACTGGCGATCCGCTCGCTGTTCGAGATCATCGAGCAATCCAGCGAAGGCACGGTGATCGTCGATCGCGACGCCAATATCGTCTGGATGAACGAGCGTTATGCCCGGCGCTTCGGCCTGGAATCGGCGGCCTTCGCCATCGGCAAGCCCTGTGAAAGCGTGATCCCCGGCAGCCTGCTGCGGGAAGTGGTACGCACCGGTCGCCCCATCCTGCTGGACATGCAGGACACTCCCAAAGAGCCCCTGGTGGTGATGCGCCTGCCAATCCACGACGCCGCCGGCACGGTGATCGGCGCCATCGGCTTTGCCCTGTTCGACGAACTGCGCAGCCTGTCCCCCATGCTCAAGCGCTACCTGAGCATGCAGGAAGAGCTGGCCTCCACCCGCTCCTTGTTGCGGGCCCGGCAGACCAAGTACAACTTCGCCCATTTCATCGGCACCAGCACCGCCAGCCTGGAAGTCAAACGCCGGGCCCGGCGCAGCGCCAGCGCCGAATCCCCGGTGCTGCTGCAAGGCGAAACCGGTACCGGCAAGGAGCTGCTGGCCCAGGCCATCCACGCCGCCTCGCCACGAGCGCACAAGCCCTTTGTCAGCATCAACAGCGCGGCCATTCCCGAGGCCCTGCTGGAGGCGGAATTCTTTGGTACCGCCCCCGGTGCCTTTACCGGCGCCGACCGCAAGGGCCGCCCGGGCAAGTTGCAGATCGCCCAGGGCGGCAGCCTGTTCCTCGATGAAATCGGCGACATGCCGCTGCCCCTGCAAAGCAAGCTGCTGCGGGTGCTGCAGGAAAAAGAGTTCGAGCCGGTGGGCTCCAACGAGGTGATCCACAGCGATGTGCGGATCATCGCCGCCACCTCCACAGACCTTGAGGCGGCGATCAAGCGCGGCGAGTTTCGCGCCGACCTGTACTACCGGTTGAATGTGCTGCCAATCCAGGTGCCAGCCTTGCGCGAACGCCTGGACGACCTGCCAGCCCTGAGCGAAGGGATTCTCGAAGAACTGCGCAGCCAGCATGAACTGGACCGCGATGCCCTGGCCCTGCTGGCGCAACATGCCTGGCCGGGGAACATCCGCGAGTTGCGCAACGTCCTGGAACGAGCGGCGCTGCTCAGCGACGACCTGATACTCAACGCCTCGGATATTCGCGCGGCGATCGGCAGCTTCAGCCCGGTGCAGCGTAACGAAGCCCTGGTGCCGGGCGATTCGCCAAACCAGGAAACCTTCGCCGCGGCCCGAGAGCGTTTCGACCGGCAACTGATCGGCGCCACCCTGGCCCAATGTGCCGGCAAGGTGGACGAAGCGGCCCGGCGCCTGGGGCTGGGGCGCTCCACGCTGTACAAGAAGATGGCAGCCCTGGGGATTGTCGAGTCTCAATAAAGAGACACAAATCTCAGTTTGAAGAACCTACCGCGCACTGCGCGCTTTTCGCTGGCAAGCCAGCTCCTACGTCGGCTTGCACAATCTCTGTAGGAGCTGGCTTGCCAGCGAAGAGGCCGGTAAACCCAAAAAAATCTCCAAACAGAGACAATCAACGTCAATTCGCCCCCAGAAAAATAAAAATATCTATATATTTCAATAGCTTAATTAGATGGCACAGTTCTCGCTATAACGCTCTCCACACGCAACACCCGACAACAATAACAATCCTGGAGAGACACACCATGAGTGTGATCATTGCCTTGGCAGCCCTGGCGCTGCTGATGCTCGCTGCCTACCGTGGCTACAGCGTCATCCTCTTTGCCCCCATCGCCGCCCTCGGCGCGGTGCTGCTCACCGACCCGTCCGCCGTGGCGCCCGCCTTCACCGGCGTGTTCATGGAGAAGATGGTCGGCTTCATCAAGTTGTATTTCCCGGTGTTCCTGCTGGGCGCGGTGTTCGGCAAGCTGATCGAGCTGTCGGGCTTTTCCCGCTCCATCGTCGCGGCCGCCATCCGCCTGCTGGGCACCCGCCAGGCCATGCTGGTGATCGTACTGGTCTGCGCGCTGCTGACCTACGGCGGGGTCTCGCTGTTCGTGGTGGTGTTCGCGGTCTACCCCTTTGCCGCCGAGATGTTCCGCCAGAGCAACATCCCCAAGCGCCTGATCCCGGCGACCATCGCCCTGGGGGCGTTTTCCTTCACCATGGACGCCCTGCCCGGCACCCCGCAGATCCAGAACATCATCCCCAGCACCTTCTTCAATACCACCGCCTGGGCCGCGCCCTGGCTGGGGGTGATCGGCACCATCTTTGTGTTCTGCGCCGGCATGCTGTTCCTCCAGCGCCAGCGCAACAAGGCGCAGAAGGCCAGTGAAGGCTACGGCACCGAGCTGCGCAACGAGCCGGAAACCGCCGAAGACCTGGAGCTGCCCAACCCCTGGCTGGCGCTGTCGCCGCTGCTGCTGGTGGGCATCATGAACCTGCTGTTCACCCACTGGATTCCCCAGTGGTACGGCAAGACCCACAGCCTCAGCCTGCCGGGCATGGCGGCGCCGGTAACCAGCGAAATCGCCAAGCTGACCGCCATCTGGGCGGTGCAGGCGGCGTTGCTGGTGGGCATCCTGATGGTGCTGGTGTGCGGTTTCTCGGCGATTCGCAGCAAGCTCGCCGAGGGCAGCAAGAGCGCGGTCAGCGGCGCCCTGCTGGCGGCCATGAACACCGCCTCGGAATACGGCTTCGGTGCGGTGATCGCTTCCCTGCCAGGCTTCCTGGTGCTGGCCGACTGGCTCAAAAGCATCCCCAACCCGCTGGTCAACGAAGCCATTACCGTGACCCTGCTGGCGGGCATCACAGGTTCGGCCTCGGGCGGCATGAGCATCGCCCTGGCGGCCATGTCCGAAAGTTTCATCAGCGCCGCCCACGCTGCCAACATTCCCCTGGAAGTGCTGCACCGGGTGGCCGCCATGGCCAGCGGCGGCATGGACACCCTGCCCCACAACGGCGCGGTGATCACCCTGCTGGCGGTCACCGGGCTGACCCATCGCGAGGCCTACAAGGACATTTTCTGCATTACCCTGATCAAGACCCTGGCGGTCTTCGTCGTCATCGCCACTTTCTACGCCACCGGCATTGTGTGAGGTATTCATGACCACTCTTTCTGGCAAGACCGCCCTGGTCACCGGCTCCACCAGCGGCATCGGCCTGGGCATCGCCCTGGTGCTGGCCAAGGCCGGGGCCAAGCTGATTCTCAACGGCTTTGGCGATGCCTCGAAGGCGATCGCCGAGGTTGCACAATTCGGCGGTCAGGTCGGCCATCACCCGGCGGACGTCAGCGACCCTGCGCAGATCGCCGAGATGTTCGCCTACGCCGAACGGGAGTTCGGCGGCGTCGACATCCTGGTCAACAACGCCGGCATCCAGCATGTGGCGGCGGTGGAGGAGTTCCCCGTGGAGCGCTGGGATTCGATCATCGCCATCAACCTGTCGTCGGTGTTCCACAGCACCCGCCTGGGGCTGCCGGGGATGCGCGCCAAGGGCTGGGGGCGGATCGTCAACATCGCCTCGGTGCACGGCCAGGTGGGCTCGGTGGGCAAGGCCGCCTATGTGGCGGCCAAGCACGGGGTGATCGGCCTGACCAAGGTGGTAGGCCTGGAAACCGCCACCAGCAACGTCACCTGCAACGCCATCTGCCCGGGCTGGGTGCTGACCCCGCTGGTGCAGAAGCAGATCGATGATCGCGTCGCGGCCGGCACCGACCCGCAACAGGCCCAGCATGATCTGCTGGCGGAAAAGCAGCCGTCCCTGGCGTTCGTCACCCCGTCGCAACTGGGGGAACTGGTGCTATTTTTGTGCAGCGAAGCCGGCGCCCAGGTGCGTGGTGCGGCGTGGAACATCGATGGCGGGTGGCTGGCGCAATGACGCGCGTCTCTGGCTGACGTCTTCGCCGGCAAGCCGGCTCCTACACGGCTGTGCTGGCCCGCGTAGGAGCTGGCTTGCCAGCGAACAACCCCCCAAAAAAACAACAATAAGAACACGAGGCCTTGCATGTCCGACCTACTCTGGCAACCCAGCGCCGAGCGCATCGGCAAGACGCGGATGGATGTCTTTCGCCGCTTCGTCAATCAGCGCCACGGCCTGAATCTTCACGACTACCCCGCCCTGCACCAGTGGAGCATCGACCAGCGAGAAAGCTTCTGGCAGGCGATCGTCGACTTCTTCGAGGTCAGCTTCCACCAGCCTGCTGAATGCGTGCTGCGCGAAGGGCCGCAGATGCCCAGCGCGCAGTGGTTTCCCGGCGCCACCCTGAACTTCGCCGAGCACCTGCTCAAGCGTCGGGATGACAGCGTCGCGGTGGTGGCGATCAACGAAAACGGCCAGCGCGAACAATTGACCCACGCCGAACTGGCGGCCCAGGTCGCCGGCCTGCAACGCAGCCTGCGGGACGCTGGAGTCGGCCTCGGTGACCGGGTTGCCGCTTGCATGCCCAACACCTGGCAGACCCTGGTGGGCATGCTCGCCAGCACCAGCCTCGGGGCCGTGTGGTCCAGCTGCTCGCCGGATTTCGGCACCCAGGGGGTGGTCGACCGCTTCGGCCAGATCGAGCCCAAGGTGCTGATCACCTGCGCCGGCTACCGCTACGCCGGCAAGGACATCGACCAGACGGCCAAGGTCAACCAGATCCTCGAGCGCCTGCCGTCCCTGGAGCAGTTGCTGATCGTGCCCTACGCCCGCTCGCAGGCCCGGGCCGAGGACTACCGCACCCCCGCCAGCGTCAGCCTGTGGGACGACTTCTACCGCCCCGGCGGCGAGCCCGAATTCACCCCGGTGCCCTTCGCCCATCCGCTGTACATCCTCTATTCCAGCGGCACCACCGGGGTGCCCAAGTGCATCGTCCACGGCACCGGCGGGGTGCTGCTGCAACACCTCAAGGAACACGGCCTGCACGCCGACCTGGGCCCCGGCGAGCGCCTGTTCTACTACACCACCTGCGGCTGGATGATGTGGAACTGGCTGGTCTCGGCCCTGGCCACCGGGGCCAGCCTGGTGCTCTACGATGGCTCGCCGTTCCATCCCGGCAACGAGCACCTGATGGACCTGATCGACCGCGAAGCCATCAGCGTCTTCGGCACCAGCCCCAAGTACCTGGCAGCTCTGGAAAAGGCCGGCAGCCGGCCGCGCCAGAGCCACCGCCTGGAGAGCCTGAAGACCCTGCTGTGCACCGGCTCGCCGCTGTCGCCGCAGAGCTACGACTACGTGTACCGCGAGATCAAGAGCGAGCTGTGCCTGGCCTCGATGTCCGGCGGCACCGATATCGTCGCCTGCTTCGTCGCCGGCAATCCGATACAACCGGTGCGCCGCGGCGAGATGCAAGGCAAGGGCCTGGGCATGGCCATCGAAGTGTGGAACGACCAGGGCCAGCCGGTGATCGGCGAGAAAGGCGAGCTGGTGTGCACCCGGCACTTCCCCAGCATTCCCGTGGGCCTGTGGCACGACCCGGACCAGAGCAAGCTCAAGGCCTCGTACTTCAGCCTGTTTCCCGGCGTCTGGGCCCAGGGCGACTACGCCGAACAACTGGCCGAGGGTGGCTGGCTGATCCATGGGCGTTCGGACGCCGTGCTCAACCCCGGCGGGGTGCGTATCGGCACCGCGGAAATCTACCGCCAGGTGGAAAAGCTGGAGCAGGTCCTGGAAAGCCTGGCCATCGGCCAGAGCTGGGAGCAGGACGTGCGGGTGGTGCTGTTCGTGCGCCTGCAAGACGGCGTGGAGCTCGATGAAGCCTTGCAGGAACACATTCGCCAGGTGATTCGCAGCAACACCACGCCGCGCCATGTGCCGGCGAAGATCCTCGCGGTCACGGACATTCCCCGCACCATCAGCGGCAAGATCGTCGAACTGGCGGTACGCAACGTGGTGCACGGCCTGCCGGTGAAGAACACCGACGCCCTGGCCAACCCCGAGGCCCTGGAACAGTTTCGCGACCGCGAGGAGTTGCGCCACTGACCCCGCCCTTTGCAGGAGCCGGCTTGCC
>NZ_VYKE01000478.1:0-708 GCF_032424515.1 Pseudomonas sp. JV245A | reverse complement strand
GCCGTGGAACACCTGGGCGCGCACCGCCAAAGACGGCAACCCCCACGACTACGACAGCCTGTACACCTCGGGCCAGGTCGGCGTCGACCCGAGCACCGGCGAAGTGAAATGGTTCTACCAGCACACGCCGAACGACGCCTGGGACTTCTCCGGCAACAACGAACTGGTGCTGTTCGACTACAAGGGCAAGGACGGCAAGGTGGTCAAGGCCACCGGCCACGCCGACCGCAACGGCTTCTTCTACGTGGTGGACCGCAACAACGGCAAACTGCAAAACGCCTTCCCCTTCGTCGACAACATCACCTGGGCCAGCCACATCGACCTCAAGACCGGGCGCCCGGTGGAAAACGAAGGCCAGCGTCCGGCCAAGCCGCTGCCGGGTGAAACCAAGGGCAAGCCGGTGGAAGTCTCGCCGCCGTTCCTGGGTGGCAAGAACTGGAACCCCATGGCCTACAGCCAGGACACCGGGCTGTTCTACATCCCCGGCAACCAGTGGAAGGAGGAGTACTGGACCGAGGAAGTGAACTACAAGAAAGGCTCGGCCTACCTGGGCATGGGTTTCCGTATCAAGCGCATGTACGACGACCACGTCGGCACCCTGCGCGCCATGGACCCGACCACCGGCAAGCTGGTCTGGGAGCACAAGGAACACCTGCCGCTGTGGGCTGGCGTCCTGGCGACCAAGGGCAACCTGGTGTTCACCGGCAC
>NZ_VYKE01000477.1:0-713 GCF_032424515.1 Pseudomonas sp. JV245A | reverse complement strand
GGTTCGATGCGATCCCCCAGCAGCAGTGATGGCCGGCAGATGGTCAGTTGTGGCCAGCCCTGCAGTTTCAGTGCTTCTTCCATTTCACCTTTGACCCGGTTGTAGAAGATCGACGACTTGGGGTCGGCGCCCAGGGCGCTGATCACGATCAGGTGCCGTGCGCCCAGCTCCCGCGCGCGTTTGCCGAAGGCCACCACCATGTCCAGGTCCACCGCGCGAAAAGCGGCTTCGGAACCGGCCTGCTTGAGGGTGGTACCCAGGCAGCAGAAGGCGATTTCCACTTTGCCGCTGAGTTGCGGCAGGAATACGGCGGGGTCGCCGACCGGGTTTTCCAGGCGTGGGTGTTCGCTCAGTGGGCGTCTGCTGGGCGCGAGGACGCGGGTGATGGTGGGCTCGTTGAGCAGACGATCGAGCAGTTGCTCCCCGGTCAGGCCGGAGGCGCCGGCGAGCAGGATATGCTGAGGCGTCAAGTACATGGTCATTCCCCCTTGATACTGTTTCAGCTTAGTTGCTCTGTGCTTCCTTGCTGCTTATAGAGACACTCTGCAGGGCCTTTCGTGCCTGCTGTTTGCGCAATTGTTGCCAATGGGCAATGACGCCTCTGGGCGCCCAGATCTGCGGTTCCGACGCTTCGAAGCCGTCTGCCTGCTCACGCTCGGCAACGATGCCCCGGGCCAGCTTGAATGCATGCTCCAGGTCGTCGGTCTGGTTCA
>NZ_VYKE01000476.1:0-721 GCF_032424515.1 Pseudomonas sp. JV245A | reverse complement strand
CTGGGCGGCTGGCGGGTGTCGCGCATAGAAGCCTGTGAAGGAATTCGCGATGTATAAGTTGATCAGCACCGTGCTGGCCATGACCCTGGCCGGGGCCGTGTGGGCCGAAGAACCGGCGAACAAGATGGACAACCCCAAGCCGTTGCCGGACGACGTCAGCCTGCCGCTGCCCTGCGACGGCGAGATGGTGTTCCGCTACGTCTACGTGCTGGCCCAGGGCACCCTGGACGACCGTGAGGTGAACCTCGGCTACCCCTTCAGCGAGGGTGAGAGCGGTTACCAGCAGTCGTTCATTTCCGGCTATCGGCGGGACTACATCAACGGCCAGTTCACCCTCAAGGACCTGCCTGGCGCCTGGGGCAAGACCATTGGCCCGGCGCTGCCGAAAAGTGGCGCCGGGGTGCCCCTCAAGCCAATGCTGTATTTCATCGGCAAGTACGAGGTCACTGCCCGCCAGTACGCTCAGGTCATGGCCCAGGCCCAGTCCCTGGCCAGCGGTGATCCGGCCCCGGCCTGTGAGGCGCCGGAGGGCCTGCAGGGGCGCCTGCCCAAGGTCAAGCTGTCGCGCTTCGAGGCCGAGCGCTTTGCCGCGGTGTACAGCGCCTGGCTGATGAAGAACCACCGCGACCTGCTGCCGGTCAGCGGCCGTGGCAGTTCCTCGGAAGACGGTGGCCTGGGCTTTGTGCGCCTGCCCACCGAGGTGGAGTGGGAATACGCCGCC
>NZ_VYKE01000475.1:0-724 GCF_032424515.1 Pseudomonas sp. JV245A | reverse complement strand
CGGGTCGAAACCGAGCAGGTGGCCACCGCGGTCAACCAGATGGCCGCCACCACCCAGGAAGTGGCTAGCCACGTGCAACGCACCGCCGACGCAACCCAGGAAGCCAATCGCCTGACCGGCCGTGGCCGCGATATCGCCGGGGAAACCCGCGAAGCCATCCAGCGCCTGTCGGTGGTGGTGGGCGAAACCGGGCTGACAGTAACCCAACTGGCCAAGGACAGTGACGAAATCGGCGGCGTTGTCGACGTGATCAAGGGCATTGCCGACCAGACCAACCTGCTGGCCCTGAACGCAGCCATCGAAGCCGCCCGCGCCGGTGAAATGGGCCGCGGCTTTGCCGTGGTGGCCGACGAGGTGCGTCAGTTGGCACAGCGCACCAGTGAGTCCACCGGGCAGATCCATACCCTGATCGCCAAGCTGCAGCAGACAGCCGCCACCGCCGTGCAGACCATGGACGCCGGTCATCGTCAGGCCGAAGAAGGCGTGGCCCGGGTTCTGGAAGCCGACCAGGCACTGGTGGGCATCAGCGAAGCGGTGGCCAACATCACCGACATGACCACCCAGATCGCTGCCGCCACCGAAGAGCAAAGCTCGGTGGCCGAAGAGATCAGCCGCAACATCAGCACCATCGCGCAACTGGCGGACCAGACTTCGGAGCAGGCCCAGCATTCGGCCGAGCTCAGCGAAGCGCTGACCCGCACCGCACACACCCAGTACTCGCTGG
>NZ_VYKE01000474.1:0-732 GCF_032424515.1 Pseudomonas sp. JV245A | reverse complement strand
GGGCCGGCAGTTGGCGGATGTCCTTGCCATCGAGCACCACCCGCCCTTCAGCCGGTGCCAGTAGCCGGGACAACGCCGCCAGCAAGGTGGATTTGCCACAGGCGTTGGGCCCGACAATGACCGTGAACGAGCCGTCGGGAATGCTCAGGGACAGGCCCTGGGAAATGATTCGCGCGTCGTGGCGCAAGGTCACGGCATCGGCGTGCAAACGGTGAGTCATGGCGGGGTTTTCCTTGGGAGACAAGCGCTTGCAGTATTGCAATTGCGGAATGGATTCTACAATATGGAACGCATTGCATGAGAAGCATTATCATATGGTTCTGCTGTTCAGGCCCCTGCGCCCCACCCTTTACCGTCCGATGGATCGATGATGAACCCACGCCTTTGCGCCCGGCTGCTCAGTGCAGCGGTCCTGGCCCTGAGTTGCCAGCTGGCCCTCGGGGCAAGCACCACCCCCACCCGTATCGTCTCCACCAGCCCCAGCGTCACCGGGATCCTGCTGGCCATGGATGCGCCGCTGGTGGCCAGCGCCGCCACCACCCCCAGCCGCCTCACCGATGAGCGCGGGTTCTTTTCCCAGTGGGCAGAAGTGGCCAGGCAGCGCGGCGTAGCGGTGCTGTACCGCAACCTGCAATTCGATATCGAAGCGGTGATCGCCGCTGACCCGGACCTGCTGGTGGTGTCCGCCACCGGCGCCGACAGCGTGGTCGCCCACCGCAGCGAGCTGCAGGC
>NZ_VYKE01000473.1:0-732 GCF_032424515.1 Pseudomonas sp. JV245A | reverse complement strand
TACCAGGGCGACATGCTCGAAGCCGAGTCCGCCAGCGTCTATCGCAAGCTGCTGGTGGCGGTGTTCGCCCCACGGTTGATGACCCGCATCGAAGAGCAACTGCACAGCGGCGGCAACTCGGACTTCCTCTACGAGGGGCTCAAGGCCTACCTGATGCTGGCGGACAGCGAGCACTACGACCCGGACTTCATCAAGGCCTGGATCACCCTGGACTGGGATCACACCCTGGCCCGCGACCTGCCGCCCGAGCAACGCCAGGCCCTGACCGGCCACCTGCAGGCGCTGTTCGAGAAGCATCCGCCCAACGCACGCCTGGACCAGCGCCTGATCGACGACCTGCGCCGCCAGCTGCAGCAGCTGCCGGTGGCCCAGCGGGTGTATGACCGGGTCAAGCGCGCCAAGCTGCCGGACGGCGTGCCGGACTTTCGCCTCAGCGAGGCCGGTGGCCGTGACGCCGCGCTGGTGTTCACCCGCAAGAGCGGCAAGCCGTTGAGCGAGCCCCTGAGCGGGCTGTTTACCGCCAAGGGCTACCGCCAGGGCTTCCTCCTGGCCAGCCTCAACCAGGCAGGCACCCTGGCGGAAGAACAGTGGGTGCTGGGTCGCGATCAGGCCGACCAGCAGAACGTCGCCAGCCTTGCCGCCGACGTGCGCCGCCTGTACTTCCAGGATTACCTGCGCCAGTGGGACGCCTTGCTGGCGGACATCGACTTCGTGCCGATCACCAGCGTGGCC
>NZ_VYKE01000472.1:0-737 GCF_032424515.1 Pseudomonas sp. JV245A | reverse complement strand
GCCCCGGCCCTGGCGGGGCTCCTGGGCTGCCTGCCGCTGCAGGCCCAGGCCGACGAACTCAAGGAAATCCGCATTGCCGTGCCCGACCTCAGTGCCGGCACCCAGCACAGCGGCGGTGGGGTGGTGGATGTGCTGCGCCAGCAACAGATCTTTGAAAAGGCCTTCGCCGACCAGGGCATCAAGATCCAGTGGAATTTCTTCAAGGGCGCAGGCCCGGTGATCAACGAGGCCTTCGCCAACGGCCAGGTGGACCTGGCGTACCTGGGGGACCTGGCCGCTATCATCGGCAAGTCCAACGGCCTGGATACCCGCCTGCTCAGCGCCTCGGCCCGTGGGGTCAAGCACTATCTGGGGGTGGTGCCGGGTTCCGGGATCAAGACCCTGGAAGACCTCAAGGGCAAGCGCGTGGCAGTGTTCCGTGGCACCGCCACCCAGCTGTCGTTCGACGCGGCCCTGGCCAGCCGGGGCCTGAGCGAGAAGGACCTGAAGGTGGTCAACCTTGATTTCAACGCGGCGGTGGGTGCATTGGCGGCCAAGCAGATCGACGCCTCCTGGGGCAGCACCGGGCTCTCGGCCCTGCGCAGCAAAGGCCTGGCCGAACTGCCCCTGAGCACCAAGGACCTGGGCGGCGCCGGCAGCGTGCAGAGCGTGCTGGTGGGCGCCGGCAAGTTTGTCGACGAACATCCCGAGGCCGTGGAAAAACTGCTCAAGGCCCAGCAGCAGGCCGTAGAGTGGCT
>NZ_VYKE01000471.1:0-739 GCF_032424515.1 Pseudomonas sp. JV245A | reverse complement strand
CGGCAGCCAGCTGACTATCCGCGTGGCCCACGAGCCTCTGGCACTGGGCAAGGCCTTGCGGTTCAAGGTCCAGGCCCGGGACGTCAGTTTGAGCCTGCAGGACAGCGAGCACAGCAGCATCCTCAACCGCCTGCCGGTAACGGTGCGCGACGAAATCCCCGCGGACAACGCCGCCCATGTGCTGGTGCGTCTGGACGTGGCGGGCAGCCCGTTGCTGGCGCGCATCACCCGCTTCTCCCGGGACCAGTTGAGCCTGCACCCCGGGCAGCAACTCTGGGCACAGATCAAGGCAGTGGCCGTCCTGGCGTAAACCGCAGAGAAAATCGGCACCCTTGGCCGAGGCCGCGGTCCATGGTCTACCGGCCCGCACTTTGCCCAGGACCTGCCGCCATGCCCGACGCTTGCGATACTCCCGCCCTGCCCGCCGACCTGCACTACACCGACGACCGCCAGCCGGGCATCCGGCGGCGCAAGCTGCGGGGCAAGTTCGTCTACTACGACGCCCAGGGCCAGCGCCTTACCCAGGCCGCCGAGGTACAGCGGATCAACGCCCTGGCGATTCCCCCGGCCTACGCAGAGGTGTGGATCTGCCCCGACCCCAAAGGCCATCTGCAGGCCACCGGCCGCGACGCAAGGGGCCGCAAGCAGTACCGCTACCACCCGCGTTGGCGCGAAGTGCGCGACGGTGACAAGTACGCCCGCCTGCTGGCGTTCGGCAACGCCTTGCCCAAGCTGCGCC
>NZ_VYKE01000470.1:0-740 GCF_032424515.1 Pseudomonas sp. JV245A | reverse complement strand
CGGAACTGGCAACCGCCGGCATCGGCTACGTCATCGTTGGCCTGCTGATCGGCGGCACCGCCGGCTCGATCATGGCCAAGCGCGTCGAGATGACCAAGATGCCGGAGCTGGTGGCCTTCATGCACAGCATGATCGGCCTGGCCGCGGTGTTCATCGCCATTGCCGCCGTGGTTGAGCCGCAGTCCCTGGGCATCGTCAAGCACTTGGGCGACGCGATCCCCGCCGGTAACCGCCTGGAGCTGTTCCTTGGCGCAGCCATCGGTGCCATCACCTTCTCCGGTTCGGTGATCGCCTTCGGCAAGCTGTCGGGCAAGTACAAGTTCCGCCTGTTCCAAGGCGCACCAGTACAGTTCGCCGGGCAGCACAAGCTCAACCTGGTACTGGGCCTGGCCACCCTCGGCCTGGGCGTGACCTTCATGGTCACCGGCAACCTCGGTGCTTTTGCCCTGATGCTGGCCCTGGCCTTCGTCATGGGCGTGCTGATCATCATCCCGATCGGCGGCGCCGACATGCCGGTGGTGGTGTCGATGCTCAACAGCTACTCGGGCTGGGCGGCAGCGGGGATCGGCTTCTCCCTGAACAACTCGATGCTGATCATCGCCGGCTCCCTGGTGGGCTCCAGCGGCGCAATCCTCTCCTACATCATGTGCAAGGCGATGAACCGTTCGTTCTTCAACGTCCTGCTCGGCGGTTTCGGCAACACAGCCGATGCCGGCGGCCCGGCAGGTTCGAAGGAGGCA
>NZ_VYKE01000469.1:0-743 GCF_032424515.1 Pseudomonas sp. JV245A | reverse complement strand
GGGGCAGGAAGGCGTTCCGAGCCGGCGCCTACCGCCGCCGTGGCCGCAGGCACCACCAGGCCAGCCCCAGGGCCAGGCTGAACAGGCCGGTCAGGGCCTGCAGCGAGCCCGCCGGGCTGTCCGCCAGGAAGCTGGCCAACAGCCCGCAGCCGGCGGTCATGGCCATCTGGATAAAGAAGAACAGCCCCGAGGCGGTGCCCGCCACCGCCGCATAGGGCTGCAGGATCGCCAGCTGGCAGGCGGGAATCGCCAGGCCCACCGAGAGCATCAGCGCCAGCATCGGCAGCACGATGGCCCACAGGCTGTCGGGCCACAGGCTGCGGGTGAGCAGCAACAGGCCGGCGCCGGCCAGGTTCAACAGGCAGGCCGCGGTGATCAGGCGGTCGGCACTGTGGCGTACCCCCAGGCGCTGGAACAGTCGCGACCCCATCAGGTAGCCGGCCACGGTGGCGGCGAACACCAGGGCGTAGGCCGTGGGCGACAGCCCCAGCTGGCGCTGCAACAGCGCCGGCGATTGCACAATGAACGGGAAGTAGGTGCAGTACAGGCAGCCGATGGCCAGGGAATAGCGCATGAAGTAGGCCTCGCCCAGCAGGCGCAGGTACAGGCGCGGCAGGCTTTTCACGGCCACTGGCGCGAGCTGCGGCGGGCGGGTTTCGGCCAGCCGCTTGAACATCAGCAGCCAGGCCGCAGCGGCCACCAGGCTCAGGCACAGGAACAGGCCACGCCAGCCCAGCAACTGG
>NZ_VYKE01000047.1:0-41306 GCF_032424515.1 Pseudomonas sp. JV245A | reverse complement strand
CCTCCCGCAGCGCCACTGAACAGGCCGAGGTCTATGCCCAGGGCTCCATGGAGCACTGGCGGACCCGGGTCTACCAGCAGACCGAGGAAAACTTCATTCCCTGGTTCAGTGGTTACTGGACCCAGGAATGGCTGTCGCTCAAGGTCGGCTGGTATTCCCTGAACGATAAAGGCGACGCCGGGCAAGCTTCCCGGCGCCTGGCGGCCTACTTGCAGGAGCAGTACCAGGAACGGGTGCTGGCACCGGTGGCGCTGGAAGTCGATGCCGATGCGATCACCGGCGAGGCCATGGAGTTCTATGTGCAGTTGCTGCGCCAGCAGCTGGCGCAGATCCGCAGCCGTTACCCACTGCCGGCACCGCAACTGGAACTCCATCTGGACCAGGTGCTGGCCATCGACCTGGGGCCGGCCCCCGAGCAGCGCGCCTCCTTGAACCAGTTGATACGGGCCGAGCCCATTGCCCGCTTGCCCGCCTATGGGCCCTTGCTGCAGCAGATCCATGGCGCCCCGACCGGCGAACAGGGAGCGCCGGCCCCGGGGGTGTCCCAGGTGGCGCAGGTGACCAGTGACAAGCTCCAGGCCCAGTTCGCCAGCCGCAGTGTGGCCGGTGCGGTGGCTGCGGCGGTGGGGCGGGTGGCCGGCGCGCTGATTTCGGTGGGAGTGGCCGGGGTCCGGGCGCTGGTCCAGGACCATGACCGGGAAGACCTGCAGACCCAGACCCGACGGGACCTGGGCGCGGCCTTCGATCAGGCCTGGGCCAGGCAGTTGCATGACCCCGAGCATGGGGTCATGGCCGGGGTGTATTACCTCGGCCAGCAGCTCGAACGCCAGCTGCAGGCGCCGCTGGTCAATGAGGACGCCGGCGATGGCCGGGGCCCCTGAACCCGTCCTGGCGGCTCAGCCGCGGGTGGCCTCGGCACCAGGATCCAGCGGCACTTCGTAGTCACTGACCCCGGCCGCATGGCGCCCGGCGATGTAGCCGAAGGTCATGGCCGGCCCCAGGTTGATACCGCCTGAGGGATAGAAGCCGCCCATCACGCTGGCCATGTCGGTGCCTGCGGCATACAGCCCGGGGATCGCCGTGCCGTGCGAATCCAGCACCTGGGCCTGGGCGTTGGTCTTGAGCCCGGCAAAGGTGCCGAAGCTGCCGGGCAGCACTTTCACCGCGTAGAAAGGCCCCTGTTCGATGGGCGCCACGCAGGGGTTGGGCCCGGGATACAGGGCGTCGCCCTGCTTGCGATTGTAGGGCGTCGAGCCGCGGCCGAACTCGGGGTCCTGGCCGTTGCGGGCATGCTGGTTGAATGCCTGCACCGTGGCCGCAAGGCCCTGGGGGTCGATGCCGCACTGGCTGGCCAGGGCCTGGATGGAGTCGGCCCGTACCAGGTAGCCGCTGCGCACCAGCGGCCCCACCGGCAGGGGGAAGGGCCGGGCATAACCCAGGCCGTAACGGCGCTGGAAGCGGTGGTCGCAGATCAGCCAGGACGCCACTTCCTCGCCCGCGGGAACCGCCTCCAGCATGGCCGCGGTGTAGTCGTAGTAGCCGTCCGCCTCGTTGACGAAACGCTTGCCGTTGGCCAGCACGCCGATCAGCCCGGGTTTGGCCCGGTCGATGATGTGGGGAAAGTGGCCGATGCTGCCGTCGGCATGCCGCACCCGAGAGACGGGGGCCCAGGCTACCGGGCTGGCAAGGTCCGTGGCCAGCACGGCACCGGCCTGTTCGCCGAGGCGGATGCCGTCGCCGCAGCAACTGCGCGGCGGCAGGGCCAGGTGCTCGTCCGGCCCCGGGGCGCGGGGAAACAACGCCTGGCGGCGGGGCAGGTCATTGGCGAAGCCGCCGGCGGCCAGCAGCACTCCACGCCGGGCGCGGATTTCCCGCGGCCCCTCAGGCGTGTCCACCAGGGCGCCCTGCACGCCCTGGCTATCGCGCAGCAGCGAGCGGGCCGGGGTGGACTCCAGCAGGTTGACCCCCAGGTCCTCGGCGGACTTGCCCAGCCGGCCGATCAGCGCCACGCCGTTGACCAGGTGCATGGCCCGGCCGTGTAGCGCCAGGTCCCGCAGGTGGCGGGCAAAGCGCCCGGCCACATGCAGCAGCGACCTGAAGGAACGGGTCATGCTGAGAAAGGCCCCCAGGTCGGCCCCGGCCATGATCGGCATGCCCAGGAACGAGGTTTCCCGCAGGGTCTTGCGCAGCCGTTTGAGCAGTGGGCCGATGGCCCGGGCGTCATACGGCGCGGCGATCACCTGATGGCCCTCGATCCCGGCCCCGGGCACCTGGCCGTGGATATCCGGGATGCCATTGCCGTCGACGAATTGCAGGGCCGTGTGTTGTTCGAAGAAGGCCACCATCTGCGGCCCGTTATCCAGAAAGGCGTCGATGCGTGCGGCATCGTAGCGCTCCCCCAGCTCATGCTTGAGGTAGGTGCGCGGTTGCTGCGGGTTTTCATGGATGCCGGCGCGGCGTGCCAGGGGATTGCCCGGCACCCACATCCAGCCGCCGGACCAGGCGCTGGCACCGCCGAAAGTGGAATCCTTTTCCACAACTATCACCTTCAGGCCATGCCACGCGGCGGTCACCGCACAGGCCAGGCCGGCGGCGCCGGAGCCGATCACCAGCAAATCACAATCCAGGGGCGGGAGGGTTGCAGCGGGAACGTCGCTCACAATGACAGGGCCTTTTTCGATCAGTGAGATAAAATGGAACTATGTTCCATTATTATGGAAAACTATTCCACACTGCTCAGGACGCTGTCAAACCGTCCCGGAGTTTCAGGCTACGGTTCTCAGGACGGCATCGAGCGCAGCCACGCCAGAACCCGATGGGCGCCATGGGCCAGGGCGATTTGCCAGCAATCGGCGCCTTCGCGATCCTGGCGCTGTGGCTCGCCGCCGGCCGCGAGCATGGCCTTGAACAGCTCCAACTGGTCGTCTTCGGCCGCCAGCATCAGTGGGGTCCGGCCGGCGCAGGGGTAGTCGTGGACAGCGTTGGGGTCGGCACCGTGGTGCAGCAGCAGGTGCGCGATATGCATCAGTTGCCCGGGGTCGCAGCGTTCACTCTGCAGTTCCAGGAGCATTTCTAGCACCTGTTGATACAGCGGGTGCCCGGGTGGTATGGGCATCCGTTGCCCGAAGGTTCCGGCGCTGCTGCCCAGGGTCCGGCGCAGGACTTCGCGGCTGACCGGGTCCTGTTGCCCGATCCTTTCGAGTACCAACTCCAGTGTCTTGTCCGGGCGTTGCACCTGGCACAGCTTTCCGAGGCAGTGATACAGCGGGGTCAGCAGCGGATACAGCCCTCGCGCGTCGGCCGAGGCGCCCATCTGCAGAAGTCGGGCCGCCAGTTCGGCATCCCCCATGTCGATGGCCTGTATCAGGGGCGTCAGTTGTTTTCTGTGGGTGCGGCGGTCGAGGGTAGCGACGGCATGAGGCCGGGCCAGGAGCAGGTCGAGGGCGCCGCGCTGGTTTCTATCGTGGGCGTATTGCAGGGCGTACAGCAGCGCCGAGCCAGCGGCCTCGTCGCTCGGGTTGACGTCGGCGCCGGCCTGCAACAGCGCACTCACCGCATCGGCCTGACCTTCGGAGGCGAACCACAGCAATTGCGGATAGCGACGCTTCTGGCCGTCCAGGGCATGCACGGTGATTACCCGGTCGGGGCGCTTCAGGTCCACCTTGATCCGGGCGATCTCGGCAGGGTCGAAAGCCAGGAAGGGCCGCTCCACCTGCAGTTCCTGGCGCTCGGCCTGGGGGAACAAACCCTGCGGCGGGAACAGCCGTGCGAAGACCTGTTTCAACTGAATGATTTCCCAGTCACTGATCACCGGGCCCTGCTCCATGCCCAGGGTGCTGAACAGTCCCAGCACCACGGCCTGATGTTTCATGCGCTTGAGCAGGATCTTGTCCTCCAGCGCCGCCGCCAGGCTCAGGGCTTCCTCCAGCAGGCCGAGCTGCAAGGGCCCGGCGCGATACAGGGCCGCGTCCAGGGCCTTGGCGTAATGCCGCAGGGCGGCAGGGGAGTTGCCCGAGAGCAACTGCCAGCGGCCCTCGTACCAGGCACTGAGATAGCCGGTGCGGTGATCTTCGTCATAACGGGTTTGCAGGGTGATGAAGTCGTCCAGCATCTGCCGGGTTCGGGCCTGGCAGGTACTGTCCTTGTCTCGGCTCGGGTCAAGGTGTTCGCTCAGCCATCGGGCCCCGGGTTTGAGGATATTCAGGCGCTGGCCGGCCGCCAGATTCAGGCGCCGCAGCGCCTGCCGGCCGCTGTCCGGGGTGGGCATCAGCAACAGGGCCTGCAATACCGGCTGGCGAAAAGCTCCGCGCCCGGCGCCGAGCAGCTGTTGATCGAGGTAGCCAAGGGCCCGGCCAATCACCAGCCAGCGCCCCAGGTTGCGCACCAGCAGGGGCGGGCTGGCGGCCTGTTCCAGGGTCTTGAGCAGGACCTTGAGGCTCGACAGGTCGGCCAGCCGTGTGCCGTTGTGCCAGCGGGCCAGTTGGTCACGGGCATCCTTGCTCTCGGGATACAGGCGCTGGGCCAGTTGCTGGAGCGAGTCGCCACTGTGCTGCTGATACCACTGCAAGACCTGCCCGAAGGCCGTCTGGTCCGGGTCCAGCAGTTGCCCCAGGTTCGGGCCGCCGAAGCGTTGCTGCAGTTGCTGGAGGAAGCCGCTGACCAGGCCGGCATAGTGTTCGACCAGTACCGGTAATGCCTGCTCGCGGCTCAGGCTATCGAGTTCCACGTTCTTGATCAGATCCAGGTAGTGCGCCTGCAGATAATCGATGAAGGCTTCCACGTACTGGGCGAACTCGCAGTCCAGCTGGGCCAGGGGTTCGATCAGCAGGTCACGCTTGATCGCGGGAAACAGGCTCCAGTCGTGATCGCTGTCTGCCAGCCTGGCCAGTTGCTTGCGCCGCGTTGGGTCGCTGGCCTTGGTATCGAACGCGGCGGTCAGCAGTTGGTAGCACTCACCCAGGCTGGGAAAGGGGGAACGGGCTATCGGCATTCGAGCCTCCGCAGCATCAGTTTGAAGTTTTGCAGTGCCCGGCAGTCGCTGGGTGTGCAGGGCACAGGGATCGAGCCCTTGCCTGGGGCAGTGAGCTTCCCATGGCATTTGCCATGATGGAACAGCCAGCCCAGACGTAATTGCTGGCGGACCAGCCGGGCGATGTTCTTGTCATTGCTGTAATGGGTCATGTCGGCCTCCTGGCCTGACCCCACCGGCGAAGGCCGGTGGGGCGCGAGAGGATCAAGGATTGGCGTTTTTTGCCGCGGCGCGTTCGGCCCGGGCAGCGAAGCTGTCCGCCGGCACCTGGCCGTTGCCGGCCTTGGCGGTGGTGCTGGCGATGCGCGAAGCTGCCGGCTGGTTCATCGGCGAGGGCTTGGCAGAAGGGGCTTTTTTAGCCATGTGAGTCATCTCCTTTAGGTACCGCCGGAAGTGGCAGTGAGGCGATAGTACTCAGGCAGTGAATGATGGGCGGCGGCGCCGGTGGCGCAAAAAAAACGAAAAATACTTACCCCGTGGCACGGCCCGCCAGAGGGGCGTTGCAGTGGCATGGAGCAGGACGGGACGCGTGGCGAACGGTACAGGCCGGGCAAAAAAAAGCCGCGTTCCCAGGCAGGGAACGCGGCGTTGTTCAAGGCAGCAGGGCAGGGCTCAGTTGACCACGCGGTAGCACGGTACGTAGGCGGCGCCGCCGGGCAGCTTCATGCGGTGCTGCTCGACGAAGGCTTTGAGCAGCTGGTCCAGGGGCTGCATGATCGCCGGGTCGCCGTGGATGCTGTACGGGCCTTTCTGCTCGATCAGGCGGATGCCCTGGTCCTTGACGTTGCCGGCGACGATGCCGGAGAACGCACGACGCAGGTTGGCCGCCAGTTCGTGGGGCGCCAGGGCATGGCTCAGTTGCAGGTTGGCCATGTTCTCGTGGGTCGGATCGAAGGGACGTTGCAGGCTCTCGTCGATCTTCAGCAGCCAGTTGAAGTGGAAGGCGTCGTTGCGTTCGCGGCGGAACTGCTTGACGGTCTTGAGCCCCTCGGTCATCTGCCGCGCCACTTCCGGCGGGTTGTCGATGATGATCTGGTAGTGCTGGCGCGCCGCTTCGCCCAGGGTTGCCAGGACGAAGGCGTTGAGCTGCTCCAGGTAGGGCGCCGCGCTCTTGGGGCCGGTGAGGATCACCGGGAAGGGCAGGTCGCGGTTGTCCGGGTGCATCAGGATGCCCAGCAGGTAGAGGAACTCCTCCGCGGTGCCGGCGCCGCCGGGGAAGATGATGATGCCGTGGCCGACGCGGACGAAGGCTTCCAGGCGCTTCTCGATGTCCGGCAGGATCACCAGCTCGTTGACGATGGGGTTCGGCGCCTCGGCGGCGATGATCCCGGGCTCGGTCAGGCCCAGGTAGCGGCCGCCGCTCATGCGCTGCTTGGCATGGGCGATGGTGGCGCCCTTCATCGGGCCCTTCATCACGCCCGGGCCGCAGCCGGTGCAGATGTCCAGCTTGCGCAGGCCCAGCTCGTGGCCGACCTTCTTGGTGTATTTGTATTCTTCGGTATTGATCGAGTGGCCGCCCCAGCACACCACCATCTTGGGCTCCACGCCGGGGCGCAGGGTGCGGGCGTTGCGCAGCAGGTGGAAGACGTAGTCGGTGATGCCCTGGGAGCTGTCCAGGTCAATGCGCTGGCTGTCCAGTTCGTTCTCGGTGTAGACGATGTCGCGCAGGGCGCTGAAGAGCATTTCCCGGGTGCTGGCGATCATCTCGCCATCAACGAAGGCATCGGCCGGCGCGTTCAGCAGTTCCAGGCGCACGCCGCGATCCTGCTGGTGAATGCGCACTTCGAAATCGTGGTAGGCGTCGAGGATGGTCTTGGCGTTGTCGACGTGGGCGCCAGTATTGAGGATGGCCAGGGCGCACTGGCGGAACAGGGTATAGATGCTGCCGGAACCGGCGGCGCTGAGCTGTTGCACTTCACGTTGCGAGAGGGTCTCCAGGCTGCCTTTCGGGCTCACCGAAGCATTGATCACTTGTCTTTGCGGCATTCATCCATTTCCTGAAAGCGTCGCCACCGCACCATGCGCGGCCAGTGGCGAAAAAATAGCGGGGCAGTGAACAGAGCCACCGGTACGGGGCTTGGTTTCCAGCGGCAGGGCAAGAAAGCAAACGTCGTCGCGAGATTGTTCGCTGCTTGAATCTACCTCATGCGGGCCTGGCGTGGCGGGAAAAATGACGATCCGCCCTGGTCGTGGCGGATTTTTCACCGGCCTTCAGCACAGGCTGGCTCGGGTCGGGTCCAGCACCGGCGCTGCCCCGGCCAGGGCCAGGCGCTCCATCAGGGCCGGGTAGCCCTCGGCCTGGCCCCAGGCGTGTTCGGCCAGGGTCAGGCCGATGATCTGCAGAAATCCGAAGCGCCCGCTCAGCAGTTGCCGGGGGCCGGCAAAACCCGGCGCGGGGATGAACAGCAGTGCCTGCAACAGGCTGTCGCCGCCATTGATCGGCTCGCCGGTACGCATGCGGTCCCATTCGCCCAACGGCGGCTGCTCGCCAAAACGGCCGGCGGCCAGCAGCAATTGGTAGGCGCAGAAATTGCGTAACAGGCGCAGGGCCCAGGGTGACTGTTCGCGGGTTTCCAGCAGCAGTTCGTGGCCCATGCCGGATTCGCCATCGGCATCGGGCCGGGCATCTTCCCAGGCATTGGACAGGCCCGAAGTGACGTATAGCCAACTGCTGCGTCCGGCATTGGGCGGTGATTCGAAGACCCCGTGGGTGAGCCAGCGCGGATCGACGTCGTGCTGGCCAAAGACCTGGCTGAACAGCGCCATGTCCAGGGGATAGATGCCCGGGCCCAGTGCGCCGAACAGCGCCGGGTAGATCTGTTCTTCACGTTGCGCCCAGGCGGCTTCGAGCCATGAAGAGTCGGGGGATTGCGGCATGTGAAAGCGTCCTTGAACAGAAGCGGCGGCCCGGCTTGAGCCGCCAGGGAATCAGGCAAAGGCCTGGCGCAATAGTTCCGGCAGCAACTGCCCGGCCTTGCCCTCCAGGCTGTATTCCTCGGCGCCGGTGCAAGCCTGGGGCTGGGGGTTGATATGCACCACGCAGGCGCCGTGCTGCAGCGCCAGTTGGGGAATTCGCGCCGCCGGCTGGACCAGCCCGGAGGTGCCCACCGACAGCAGCAGGTCGCATGCTTCGGCGGCGTTGAAGGCGGCCTTGAGGGTCGCCTGGGGCAGGGGTTCGCCGAACCACACCACCCCGGGGCGGATCTTGCCGTTGCAACCGGTGCAGCGCGGCGGCTCCAGGCTGGCGCCCTGTTCCGGCAAGTCCGGCAAGGGCAGTTGGCCCTTGAACGGGCGGTTGCAGGCAAAGCACTTGGGGGTGTGCAGGCTGCCGTGCAAGTGCAGCACCGAGGGGCTGCCGGCGCGTTCGTGCAGGTCGTCGACGTTCTGGGTGATCAGGGTCAGGCGCGGCACCCGCCGGGCCAGTTCGGCCAGGGCCAGATGGGCTGGATTGGGCTGGGCCTGGAGCACTTTCTGGCGTCGCCATTCATACCAGCCCCAGACCAGCGCCGGGTCTTCGCGAAAGGCTTGCACGGTGGCCAGGCGCGCCGGGTCGAAGTGTTCCCACAGGCCGGTCAGGGCGTCACGAAAGGTCGGGATGCCGCTTTCCGCCGAGACCCCGGCACCGCTGAATACCACCACATGCCGGGCCTGGGCCAGGCGCTTGGGATCGAACTGCATGGTTGAAGATGTTCCTGCCGTGGGTGAAAGAACGGGGCGCCCGCTTCCGCGTGCGGATCGGACCGGTACTAAAAACGCGCCGGCCTTGCAGCGTAAATGAATTTATCGTCAAGGCGCCGCTCATAACTCTTGTCAGCGGTCCTGTGTGTAGCCGCCTCAATCCGTCAGGGAGTGTCACCCTCATGAACCCAGCCACGCCAGTCAATCCCGGCGCCCAATCCCGTTTGATCCTGGTGGTGGAGGATGAGCCGACGGTGCTGGAGTTTCTCTGCGAGATCCTGCAGGACGAAGGGTTTGCCACCCAGGCGATGGACAGCGCGGATCGGGCCTGGGAATTCCTGCAGGAACAGGCCGCGGACGTGGCCCTGCTGCTGACCGATATCACCATGCCCGGCACCCTCAATGGCGCGAGCCTGAGCAATTTGTGCGGCGAGCGCTGGCCGCAGTTGCCGATCGTGGTCATGTCGGGTTTCGAGACCCCCGAGAGTTCCGGGGTGCGTTATCCGGTGTCCTTCATCCGCAAGCCCTGGACCATCGGGCAGATCCTCGACTGCGTGGAAGGCGCGCTGAAATCGGCCCAGGGTTGAGGCGTGGCGCCTCACCCCGGCCAATCGCCGGTGTTACTCCTTGACGCTCATGAACTCCTTGGCCCAGACGATGTACTCCTCGGGCTGGGTGTAGGTGTGGGCCAGTTCGGTGGCGCTCAGGTCCGACGCCTGGGTGAAGATCTGCCGCTGCTCGCGCAGGCAGTCGTAGGTGGCCTTGATCGCGGCGAAGTAGGCGGCATGACCGTCCACGGCGATCTTCACGCCCAGCTCGGCCAGGCGCGCATCGTCCCGTAGCGCCGGGTTGCCGTAGGTCACCAGCATCAGCGGCACGCTCAGGTGCTCGGAGATCTGTTCCAGCTGTTCGAAATCACGGATGCCCACCATGCAGATGGCGTCGGCGCCGGCACGCTCGTACTGCTGGGTACGGCTGATGATTTCCTGCACCGGAAGGATGCCGGCGTTGGTCCGGGCGATGATCGCCAGTTCCGGATCAACCCGGGCTTCCAGGGCGGCGCGGATCTTGCCGACGCCTTCGGCCACCGAGATGAGGTCGGTGGATTTGCGTCCGAACTGGGCCGGCAGCAGGGTGTCTTCGATGGTCAGCGCGGCAATGCCGGCGCGTTCCAGTTCGACCACGGTGCGCATCACGTTCAGCGCGTTGCCATAGCCGTGGTCGGCGTCGGCGATGACCGGCAACTGCGCCACGCGGCCGATGCGGGTGGCCTGTTCGGCGAATTCACTGAGGGTGATCAGGGCGAAGTCGGGGGCCGCCAGCACTTGCAGCGAGGCCACCGAGCCGCCGAGGATGCCCACTTCGAAACCCAGGTCGGCGGCGATACGGGCAGACATCGGGTCGAATACGGAAGCGGTGTGGTAGCAGGAGTTGGAAGCGATCAGTTCACGGAAACCGCGGCGCAAATCTTGATGGGAAAGCCTGGACATAACAGCTCCGAGATAGGATCGAGAGATCGACCTTGAGGTCGAGTCAAATTTTGCAATCAGTTCCCTTGGCGAGCCGGGGAAAGAGCGGCTCACAGCGAAACGTTAGTTGGGCAGATGAAGATGAAACAAGGTGGGTAGCAAGGCGTCTTTATCCCGTTCGGTTGCGCGAACCGACGGGTTTATTATGCGAGGCCGACATAGCAGGACGAGGCTATCACGCTCCAGGGCCGTAGATGATGAGGATTTTGCATAGCATTATGCCGGACCGGCATTGGCATTTTTTTTCTAACTGAATATTACAAGCACTTGCCAGGGGCGTTTCGGGGGCATGTCGAAGGTTGGCGGGGGCTTGTCGAGCGCTGGCAAATCCACCAAGCTGCCGCGCCTCGAATGGCAGCGTTCATGCTGCGCAACGGCTTAGTTCAAGGATGCAGGCAATGGCGCTCAGGGTGTTGGTGGTGGGTGGTTATGGCAATTTCGGCAGCATCGTCTGCCGCTATCTGATCCATACCCCTGGGGTGCATCTGCTGATTTCGGGGCGCGACCCGCACAAGCTCGCGGCCAAGGTTCAGGCCTTGCAGGCTGAAGGCGGGCAGCCCTGCGAAGGCTGGTGCGGCGATGCCATGGGGCCGCAATGGGCGCCGGCGCTCAAGGCCCTTAAGGTGCACTGGGTGATCCATACCGGCGGGCCGTTCCAGGGCCAGTCCTACGCGGTGGCCCGGGGCTGCATCGAGGCCGGGGTCAACTACTGCGACCTGGCCGACTGTCGCCAGTTCGTGCGCGGCATTGGCACGCTGGATGAGGCCGCCCGGGCCACCGGGGTGACGCTGCTCAGCGGCTGCAGCTCGGTGCCGACCCTGTCGGCGGCGATGATCGATGAACACCGTGAGCGTTTTTCCCGCATCGAGCGCATCGAGCACGGCATTTCCTCCTCGGCGAAGATGCCCGGCCTGTCCACCATCCAGGGCGTGCTGGCCTATGCCGGCAAACCCATCCTGCAACTCAAGGACGGCCGGCCGCACCCGGTGATCGGCTGGCAGGGCCTGACCCTGCGCAAGCTGCCCAGGCTGGGCACGCGGTTGGTGGCCAATGTCGATGTGCCGGACCTGGATCTGTTCGCCGAGCGCTACGGTGCCCGCTCCCTGAGCTTCCAGGCCGGCGCCGGGCTGAAGATCGCCGGGTTGGCCAATGCGCTGCTGGCCCAGGCGGTGAAGCTCGGCCTGGTGCGCGACCCGGCGCCCTGGGCGGCGCGCCTGCATCGCTGCGGCACCTGGTTCGAAGGTTTCGGAGATGGGCTCAGTGCCCTGTACATCGACGTGCACGGCCTGGGCCAGGACGGCCAGCCACTGTCGATGAGCGTGCAGCTCACCGCAACCCATGACCACGGGCCGGAGATTCCCAGCTGCGCGGCGGTGGCGGTGGTGCACAAGCTGCTCGCCGGCCATGTGCCGGCCCCGGGGGCCCGGTCCAGTGCCGGCGAGGTCAGCGTGGAGGAGTACCTGCGGGCGATCGACGATCCGGATCACCTGCAACTGCAAGTGAGTTTCTCGCGCCCGCCGGTTTAACCCCCGGTCACCACAGCAGCGGCTTGGCGAAGTCTTTCCAGAACAGCCAGCGCTGCACTTCAAGGTGCTCGCCGGTGCCGATCTGCCAGTCCGGGCGCCCGGCGTCCAGGTCAAGCTTGACGATGATCCCGGCATAGGTGGCGGCCACCAGGGTCTTGCCATCGGGGCTGATGTCCATGGCGGTGAGGGTCGAGCCGATATAGTGCTGCCAGCGTTCCTCGCCGTTTTCGCTGAAGGCCCGCAGATAGCCGTAGGCGTCGCCGATGATGAATTCGTCGCCCCGTGACGCCGCGGCATACACCCGGGCACCTTCCTGCAGCACCGGGGTGCGCGCATCGTCACTGTAGAAATCGGTGGACAGCCCTGGCAGGTCGGCCACCGCCACTCCCACGCTGGCACCGCCATAGAAGTGGCAGGCATTGAGCAGCAGGCGATCGCCGCGCTGGTTGAAATGGGCGAAATGCGGGTACTCGCTGGCGGGGCCGATCTGCGCTACCCGTTGCAACCTTGCATCGAACACCAGGTGCGAGCTGCTTTGCTCGCCCACGGCGATCCACTGGCCATCGGGCGACACCGCGCCATGCTCCATGCTCAGGCCGATGCCCAGGTCCTCGGGAGCGACGCCGTCGGCCAGCTCTTGCTGCAGGTCTTCCAGGCTCGGCAGCAGGCGCGTGGCGCCCTCGGCCTGCAGGACGAAGATGCCGTCGGAGCTCACCAGCAGTACCCGGCGCCCGTCGGGGAAGGGCATCAGGCTGCTGGGGCGAGGGCGCCCGG
Organism: Pseudomonas sp. JV245A; assembly: GCF_032424515.1. NCBI lineage: Bacteria > Pseudomonadati > Pseudomonadota > Gammaproteobacteria > Pseudomonadales > Pseudomonadaceae > Pseudomonas > Pseudomonas sp. JV245A. The sequence continues at coordinate 28,770 of NZ_VYKE01000047.1, read as the reverse complement.
TGTCTTCAAGCGCCACCCCCGTCGGCAGGTTCGCGTGGGGATCGGGCCAGGCAAAACTTGCCACCTCTGGCCCGTTCCAGCCGTCGGTGAGCTGGATGCCGTCGGCCCGTGCCCAAGCGAAATAGCGCCGCTGGGGGCACATGCCGAAGCCTTCCACCTGCTCCAGGGTCTGGATCCTTGCGTCGTCGATATGCACCACCTCGCCAGCCTCGTAAGGTGCGCCTATGCGCGCCAGCAGGCTGCCGTCCGGCAACAGGGCCAGGGTCGGAATCATCCGTCCCTGGCTTTCCAGGCGTGGCGACAATGGGAAGTGCGCCGGCGGCCACTCCTGGCGGAATGCCTGGCGCCGGGCTGCGTCGTAGGGCTCCTGGTTGCTCGCTTCCAGGGCCGCCTGCCAGTCTGGCAGCAGGTGCTCGGTATCGGGCAAGTGCGGTTCCTTCAAGCCCTTCCAGCCGTCGCGGTTGCCGGTCTCGACATAGCGATTGATGTCGCGGGCATAGGTCAGCACGGCTTGCTGCCATTGCTCTTGCGGGGAGTGGTTCGAATTCGACTGGGACATGCGCGCAGGACTCCTTGTGGCGCTGGGAAAGGCGTAGCAGACCGGGGGATGGACCGGAAAAGCGCGCAGTTTATCCCTCGGGAGCGAGTTTTTTTCAGGTTTTTCCAGTGCTGCCGTTCAAGGCGCGTAGGTACTGACCCGGTTGCGCCCGGCGCGCTTGGAGGCGTACAGCGCCTGGTCGGCCCACTCGATCAGGCAGCGATGATCCCGGGCCGGACGGTCGAGGCAGGCGATGCCCAGGCTGATGGTGAAGGCGATGACCTGGCCGTTGTGGATCACCTCCTGCTCTTCCACCGACTGGCGCAAGCGCTCGGCCAGGGTGCGGGCCCCGGCAAGGTCGGTGTGGGGCAGGAGAATGGCGAACTCCTCGCCGCCATAGCGCCCGGCCACGTCGCTGTCGCGCACATGCTGGTGGATCAGCTCGGAGACGCGCTTGATCACTGCATCGCCGGCCTGGTGCCCATGGCGGTCGTTGATCGACTTGAAGTGATCGATGTCCAGCATCAGCAGGGCGATGCTGCTGCCGTGGCGGCTGTATTCGAACTGCAGGCGCTGTTCCCAGTGGCCGCGGTTGTAGAGCTGGGTCAGGTGGTCGGTGCGCGACAGGTGCTGCAACTGCTGGTTGGCCTTCTGCAAGGCCAGGCTGTTGATTGCCACGTCGGTCAGGTCGTAGATCACCAGGCAGACGTGGTGGATCTCGCTGTTGGAGGAACGCAGCGGCAGCAGGGTGGTGTTCTGGTACATGAACTCGCCCTGGCCGGTGATCGGCTGGTAGTTGTTGAAATGCACCAGGTACGGCCGCTGCTTCCAGATGGTGAAGGCCGGCGTGCCGAGGGCCACCACGCGCCCCACCTTGCGGGTGAACCAGGGTCGCTCGACCTCGGGGAACAGCTCGAAGAACGACTGGTCGATGGCCTGCTTGGAGGGCACTCCGGAGCGGTTCTCCATGAAGCTGTTCCACACCTGGACCCGGCACTCCAGGTCGAGCACGACGATACCCACGTCGATGCTCTGGACCACCGCCAGCAACCAGTGCAATTCACTGAAATCCATTCTCTTGGGCATGGCTCAACTCATCAGGTAGGCGAGCTTCTGTTCCAGCAAGGCCATGGAGCCTTCGGTGAACAACAGCAACAGGTCGAAGTGGATGTTCTGTTCTTCCAGGCTGTAGCTGATCTCCACCGCCTGGGTCTTTTTCCAGCGCTGCTGGTTGAGCACGATCAGCTCGTCGATGGTGGTGTGTTCCCCCAGTACCTGGGGATGGCCCACGGAAAAGAACACGTCCAGCTGGTCGGCGATGCTGCTCAGGCAGGCGCCGATCAGCACGCTGGAGAGGTCGATCAGCACTTCCATTTCCTGGTAGGGGTCGGTGCCTTGCTCTATCAACTGGGCGATGTCGGCCACTTCGGAGTCGTAGAACATCAGCAAGGCTTCGCCGGCGATGCCGCTGCCGATGTAGCTCTGGCAGATGGCGGTCAGTTGCCGGGCGCGGTTGGCATCGGCCAGGAGCATCTGCAACTCGCCGGCTTCCAGCACATTGACGTGGGGAATCGGCAGGTGCACGAAGACATCCAGGACCTTGGCGATCAGTGCCGCGGCGTAGCCCATGGAAACGTTGACGGTTTCCCGGAAGGCGTCGCGAAAGGTCACCACCGGTGCTGGCGAAGGGGCTGCCAATGGCTTGGCGTCAGTGCTGTCCAGCAGTTGCAGTTCGTTGAGCAGGGCGCGCAGTTGCTGCGGGTCGAAGGGCTTCTTGAGGAAGGCCCGTGCGCCCAGCTCGCGGGTGCGGCGCACGGCTTCTTCTTGAATGTCGCCGGAGATGACAATGATCTGCGCCTCGATGCCTTCTTCCTGCACCGCACTCAAGACCTGGTAGCCGTCCATCACGGGCATGGTCAGGTCCAGCAGCGCCACCTTGCCCAGCCCGCGGCGCAGGGCTTCCAGGCCTTCGCGCCCGTTGCAGGCCTGGGTCACGGACACCCGCCACTCGCTGGGCAAGGTCCGCAGCACCTGCTTGCGGGCCATGCTCGAGTCATCGCAGATGAGGAGGGGGATCATCGGTATCGGACGCTCATTCGAAAAAACCCGTAAGGGATAGTGTTCGGTAATAGGGCGAGTTGCCGCTTTATAGTTGTGCCGTATCGGGCTGTCCGTGCCGCGCCGCACTATAGTTCCCTCGGCAATAAAAGAACAAGTAGTGATGGCTTCGGTTATTTGCTCCAGATCATTGTCTGCTGCAATTCAAGCAGGCCTGGGCATGTAACTTAGAGTTGTTGCAGGGCAGCAGTTAAAAGGCCGCGGCGGCCCGTGACGTGGGCTGTGGCAATAAACTGAGAGGCCTCTGTAAGCCTTGATATAGACCGATTTTTCTATCGGGGTAGGGGATTCGCGCCTGTTTTCTGACGTTTGAAAAATGACACTTGAGGCATAAGTTTAAAACTTTCGGAATCTTCTTGTTGATTGTTGCCGGAGGTTCTGCGAGTGGTTCGTTTCAATGGTTGTTAAGAGCGCTGGAGTTGTGTGGGTTGAATGTGTCGTGCAGCGGTTCTTATAAACAACCCAGGGCCGCTGTTGTATTGATTCGAATATTAAAGAGCGGGCGCAAGGCTGTTGGCGCGAGTGCTGCAGGGGCGTAATTGTCGGGCTGCATATGCAACAAAACCTTACCGCGAACCTGGTTGTGCCGACCGCTGGAAGGGCGCGAGCCCCGGTCGTGCGCGGCCTGTGGCAAGCCGAAGACCAGCGCTGCGCCGTGGGCAAAAAAATGTCAGATTTTGAGTCCCGGCCTGGACCTTTTCCCGCAATGCGCAATCATTACTGCGTGGAAAACATAAGGAGAGACGCATGTTCATTCGGTCATTGACCTTCGCTACTCTGCTCGCTGTTGCCGGCCCTGTCCTGGCGGCCGACAACGACGGCCCATTGACCCAGGACCTGGGCAAGTCACGGCCACTGATCGTGATTGCCCCCAGCACCGTGGACCCGACCCTGGTGAGCCTGAAGAAGTCCCTGGAAGAGCCGGCCACCCGTCAAGCCTTCAACGAACGCAACATGGTCCTGTACACGGTGATCAACACCATCGGCCAGCGCGATGGCAAGGACATCGACCCGCAATCCACCATGGCCCTGATCCGCAGCCTCAAGCTGGGCGCCGGGGCGCAGACCAAGGTGATCCTGGTGGGCAAGGACGGCGAGAAGAAGCTGGAGCACTCCGGGGCCATCGAGCTCAAGGAAGTCTTCAGTGCCGTCGACCAGTTGCCGGCGGCGGAGAAACAGGCCGCAGCGCCGGCTCCGGCCCCCGAGCCGGAGGCCAAGCCGGCCAATGCCAAGGCCGGCAAGGCGGCCAAGCCCGCCGCAGCGCCCAAGGCGCTGGACGACTGAAGCCCATGGGCGGAGGCCGGGGCAGGCGCTGACCGCCCCGGTGCCTGCCGACTGCATTGCCCCGCCTCGCCCAGGCTAGAGCGCCTCCAGGGTCTGACGCAGCCCATCGACGATCATCTCCACTTCCTGCCCATCGATCACCAAGGGTGGCAGCAGGCGGATGGTGGTGCCCCGGGTGACATTGATCAGCAGCCCGTGGTCACGGGCGGCGACCTGCACCAGCTCTCGGGCCGGCTGTCGCAGTTCGATACCCACCATCAGCCCCAGCCCACGAATCTCCCGCACCGCCGGATGCGCCGCCAGTTCCTCGCGCAGCCGCCGCAGCAGTTGGGCACCGCGCTGTTCGGCGTTGGCCAGCAACTGCTGGTCCTCGATGACGTCCAGTACGGTGCAGGCCGCGCGGCAGGCCAGAGGGTTGCCGCCGAAAGTGCTGCCGTGGCTGCCCGGGGTAAACAGCTGGGCAGCCTTGCCCCGGGCCAGGCAGGCGCCGATGGGAATGCCGTTGCCCAGGCCCTTGGCCAGGGTCATCACATCCGGCACCACGTCTTCGTGCTGGCAGGCAAACCAGCGCCCGGTGCGGCCGATACCGCTCTGGATCTCGTCGAGCATCAACAGCCAGTTGCGCCGGGTGCACAGCTCGCGCACGGCCTTGAGGTAGCCGGGTGGGGCCAGCTGGATGCCGCTTTCCCCCTGGATCGGCTCCATCAATACGGCACAGATGCGTGGAGCATGCTCGGCGACGGCCGATTCCAGGGCGGCCAGATCGCCGAAGCGCACCTTGAGAAAACCGCCTGGCAACTGGCCGTAGCCCAGGCGCACTGCCGGGCCGTCGCTGGCGGCCAGGGTGGCCAGGGTCCGGCCATGAAAGGCGTTTTCCATGACCACCACCAGGGGCTGCTCGATGCCTTTGTGCCAGGCGTGCAGGCGTGCCAGCTTGAGGGCGGTCTCGTTGGCCTCGGCCCCGGAATTGTTGAAGAACGCCCGGTCCATGCCGCTCAATCGGGTCAGCTTGGCGGCCAGTTGCTGCTGCCAGTGGATGTCGTAGAGGTTGGAGCTGTGCAGCAGCAGGCCGGCCTGTTCGCTGATGGCGCCGACCAGCCGTGGGTGGCTGTGGCCGATGCCGGTCACCGCGACCCCGGCGATGGCGTCCAGGTATTCTCGCCCGGCCTGGTCCCAGAGACGGCTGCCCAGGCCTTTGCAGAAGCTCAGCGCGAGGGGTTGGTAGGTGCTCATCAGGCAGGCGGCGGTCATGGCGGGTAGCTCCATCTTGGGGGTGTGCTATCAGTATCGTTAGCCACCCAGGCTAGATAAACTCGCTATTTCTTTAATCATCTTGAAGTCAGGGTTGATAATGGATCTGTTCCAGGCAATGTCGGTGTACGTCAAGGTGGTGGAGGCGGGGAACATGACCGCCGCGGCCCGGGAGTGCGGCATGTCCACCACCATGGTGGGCAATCACCTGCGGGCCCTGGAGCAGCGCCTCGGGGTGCGTCTGCTCAACCGCACGACACGGCGCCAGCGGCTTACCGATTTTGGCCGTGATTACTACCAGCGCTGCCTGGCGGTGCTGGGGCTGGTGGCGGATTCCGAGCGCCTGGCGGAGCAGGTCCAGGGCGAACCCACCGGCACCTTGCGCATCACCGCACCCCTGACCTTCGGCACCGAACGCCTGGCGCCAGCGCTGGACGAGTTCCGCCAGCGCTGCCCCCAGGTCAAGGTCGAGCTGACCCTGGCCAACCAGCGCTTCGACCTGACCGATGGCACCTTCGATTTGGCGGTGCGCCTGGGCAACCTGGACAACGCCTCGCTGATTGCCCGGCGCCTGCAGGACTACACCCTGACGATCTGCGCTGCGCCGGAGTATCTGGAACGCTGCGGCACGCCGCAGGTCCCCGAGGACCTGCAGCGGCACAACTGTCTGGCATTCGCCTATCCGGCCGGTGATGAGTGGAGCGCCACCGCCACCCTGTGGCCGTTGCGCGGGCCTGAAGGCGATGTGCAGGTTCCGGTGTCGGGGTCGTTGCTGACCAACACCTCGTCCGGCCTGCATCGTGCGGCGCGGGGTGGCCTGGGGCTGGTGATGATGCCCGATGCGCTGGTGGAGGAGGACCTGCAGCAGGGCCGGCTGGTGCCGGTGCTGCAGGACTATCAGTTGCCCTTTCGGACGATGCACCTGCTCTATGCCCAGGACCGCTATCGCTTGCCCAAGCTGCGCAGCTTTGTCGACTTCGCCCTGGAGAAGTGGGGGCGTCAGGCCGACTCGCTGGCCAGCAGCATCATTGCTGCCGACAGCGTGTGACCGTCGGTGATCTGGCCGGCGGCGATCATTGCCAGCAACTCCTGGCGGCTGGCCCACAGCACATGGTCCACTTCGCCATCGGTGGCGGCGGCCTGCTGCTCGGCGATCTGCACCTGGCACACCGCCACGGCGCTGGCGATCAGCGAGGTGTTGCTGTGCAGCAGCCCCAGCTGGCGTACCTCTGAGGCTTGCCAGCCGGTTTCCTCCAGCAGTTCCCGGGCCGCCGCGTCGCAGGCGCTTTCCCCGGCATCGATGGCGCCCCGGGGAAACTCGATGGACTGGGCGCCGATGGCCCGGCGCCGCAGGTTGACCAGCATCAGTCGGCCATCGGCCAGGGTCGGCACGGCCACGACGCCGTTCACCGCCTGGGCTTCCTTGATGATGAAGTAGCCGTTCTCACGGACCACCTTGAAGTACGGGGTTTGCAGCAGGCACTGGGTGTCGGGGGTGGAACTCATGGGGGCTATCACTCCAGGAAACAACGATCGAACAAATACAGCTCGGCGGGCTTGAGCTGCTCCACGGTGGCCTGGGGCCGGCCGCCGTCGCCGCTCTTCTTGCGCCCGGTGTCGCGCAGGTAGCCGGCCTCGCTCATCTTCAGCAGGCGCTGGCGGATGCTGGTCTTGAGCACCGGACGCTGCAGCACCAGGGAGAAGATGCTCACCGCCTCGGGGGCGCTGAACTCGTTGCCGAGAAACATCAGCGGCAGGCTGCTGTACAGGGATTTGGAAAACAGCCGCTCGTGCACCTGGGCTACCAGGGCGTTGTGGTCGAAGGGCAGCTTGAAGGCACCGCTGGCCACCTCGCCGAGGGCGAAGAAGCCCTGTTGCGCGGCGGGCTCCACCGGCTCGCTGAGGATCCCCAGGTAGAAGGTCGAGGACGACCAGCAGCGCGGGTCGCGAAAGGCGTCGCCCACCGTGCCCACCTGTTCCAGCCAGGCCAGGGGCATGTCCACCTTGCTCGAACGGCGCAGGCGTTCCACCGCGTCATTCAGGCTGCGGTCTTCGACGTCGCCGTTGACCACGATGCCCGGCAGCGCCCAGTGCCCGGCGAAGGGCTCGGCATCCCGTTGATGGAGGAGGATCTGCAGCTCGCCGCGTTCGCGGTGATAGCGCAGCAGGCACAGGTCGATGGTGTGCAGGTAGGCGCTGGGGAGGGTGGTGCGGTCGTGCATATCAACTTCCGTGGACGGCGTAGAGGCCGTAGTTTAGCGGATTCATTCCCGGGGCCAGCCATTGCCTGGGCGGCGTTTCGCCACGGGCCAGGCATTGGCGCAACACGCTGCTGCGCACCCCGGGCTGCTCTTCGATGCAGAGGATGGAAAAGCGCCGCAGCAGTTCCTCGCCGCGATGGAACCTGGGCAACTGGCGCGCCACGTCTTCGCCCACCACCAGGGCGATGCGTTTGCCGTCCAGGGCCAGGTCGTCGGCCAGGCGTTGCAACAGGGTGAAGCTGTAGACCGGGCCCGGGTCTGCCAGGGCCAGTTGCCGTTCCAGGCGGCTGACCGCCAGCTCGGCGTCGCACTCTGGCTGCAGGTGCGCGGTGATTGCCTGCAACCAGCCGGCGCGCTGCTCGAAGTCGGCCATGCGCTTGCCGTCCGGGTGGCGGAAGCTGGGCACTACCAGTACCCGGCGGGCATGGCGGGCGGCTTCGAGCATCACCTGGGCGTGCCCGGCGTGGGGCGGGTTGAAGGCGCCGCCATAGAGGGCCAGTTCAAACATCTGCTTTTCCTCGTTTGGTACATGACGTGTACCTTAGCATCGCTTTTGTCAGTGGGAAATAATCTTCTGCACCTTATTTGTGCGTGGTTATTGAATTTGGTTCGAGAAAAATAAAACCTGCAGGGTCTTGCTATGAAAGTACATGACATGTACTTTGTGCTCCATGCAGAGGAGAGACCCAGCATGAACAGCCAAACGATGAAGACCGCTTCCTTCGATGTCGATGCACAAAAGAGCTTTACCCCGCTGTGCCCGGACGAGTTGCCCGTGACCGAAGGCGATCGCATCGGCGGCGAGCTGAATTTCATGGCGACCCTGGCCAGCCTGCGCATCGGCAGCAAGGACGCCCACAGTCCCCGGGCTCCCTGGGTGGTGGCCGGGCACGACCAGATGCTCCAGCCCACGGGCCTTGAACATGCCGATCTGACCTGGGTCAGCCACTGCGTTCCGGGCACTGAAGGCTTCACCCTTTTGGACGAACTGCCTGCGCCCTATGACTACGACTACTTCGTGTGGAAGGGCGTGGAGCCTGACCTGCACCCCTATGGCGCCTGCTACCACGACCTGCACGGCAAGCTGTCGACCGGGGTCATCGAGTACCTCAACAGCCAGGGCGTGGAGCAGATCATCGTCGGCGGCCTAGCCCTGGATTTCTGCGTCAAGACCACCGCCCTGCAGCTGGCCGCCGCCGGCTTCAAGGTGATCATTCACCTGCCGGCCTGTCGCGCCATCAGCGCCGAGGGGGCTGCCCAGGCGATCGACGACATGCAACGAGCGGGCATCGCGGTTGCCGCGACCCGCGAAGAAACCGCCAGACTGGCCAAGGCTTGAGGAATCATCATGGAAAGTGCATTCGACCGTAACAACGGCGTGATTCAGAGCCTGCTGGACACCGACTACTACACCTTCACCATGATGCAGGCGGTGTTGCACCAGCACCCCAATGTGGACGTGGAATACCAGTTCATCGTTCGCTCCAAAGAGTCCCTGGTGCACCTGATCCCCGAGATCCGCCAGGAACTGGAAAAGCTCGCCGGCCTGCAGATGCGCGAAGGCGAACAGCGCTTTTTGTTCAACAAGCGCTTTCGTGAATACCTGACCCCTGACTTCGAACAGTTCCTCGGTCTGTTCCGCTTCAACCTGCGTTACATCCACGTGGCGGCGGTCGACGGCCAACTGAGCATCCGCGTCCGCGGCCCGATGCTGCACTGCATCATGTTCGAGCAGCCGGTGCTGGCCATGGTCAGCGAGTTGCGCAACCGCGATAAGTACCCCGAGGTGGAGCTTGAGGATGTCACTCGCCGGCTCTATCAGAAGTTCGAATGGCTGGAGAAAAACGCCAGCCGCGACGAGCTTGCCGAGTTCCGCGTTTCGGATTTTTCCACCCGCCGGCGCCTGTCGTTCAAGGCCCAGCGCGAAGTGGTGAAGATCATGCGCAGCGATTTCCCCGGGGTCTTCGTCGGCACCAGCAATGCGCACCTGGCCTATGAGTTCGACCTGCCACTGATCGGCACCATGGCCCACCAATGGCTGATGGTGCACCAGCAACTGGGGCGGCTGCGCGAGAGTCAGAATGCGGCCCTGGAGAACTGGGTGCACGAGTACCGCGGGCGCCTGGGCATTGCCCTGACCGACTGCATCAGCACCGATTTCTTCCTCAAGGACTTCGACCTGTATTTCGCCAAGCTCTACGACGGCCTGCGCCAGGATTCCGGGGACCCGATCCTCTGGGCCGACAAGGTCCTGGCCCGCTACCGGGAACTGGGCATCGACCCGCGGACCAAGGACTTGATGTTTTCCGATGGCCTGAACTTCGAGAAATGCCTGCCGATCCTGCGCCACGTGCGTGGCCAGGCCCGCTTCGGTTTCGGCATGGGCACCAGCCTGGCCTGCGATGTGGAGGGCGTGGAGCCGCTGAGCATCGTGATGAAGCTGGTGCGGGTGCATGGCGAACCGGTGGTGAAGTTCTCCGACGACCCGATCAAGAACGTCTGCGAAGATCCGTCGTTCCTCCGGTACGCGGCCCAGGTGTTCAACGTCGATCTTGCCCACTCGCCCCTGGAGGCCTGACATGAGCAATTCAATCCAAGCACGCATCGCCCGGGAACTGGGCATTGACCGGCAACTGGTTCGCGGTGGCGAGGCTGCCGAGATCGCCCGGCGTGTGGCCTTTATCCAGCAGGTACTGCGCGAGTCCGGCTGCAGCACCCTGGTACTGGGCATCAGTGGCGGGGTGGATTCCCTGACCGCCGGCCGCCTGTGCCAGTTGGCGGTGGAGCAGATGCGCGCCGCGGGGCAGGAGGCCCGTTTCATCGCCATGCGCCTGCCTTATCGGCAGCAGGCGGATGAAAGTGATGCCCAGGCTTGCCTCGACTTTATAGGCCCGGACGCGGTGAGCACTTGCAACATTGCCGACAGCGTCGAGGGCCTGATGAACCAGGTGCGGATCGACGGCCTGCAGCCTTCGCCGGCCCTCACGGATTTCGTCAAGGGCAACGTCAAGGCCCGGGCGCGGATGCTGGCCCAGTACGCGGTGGCCAACTTCAGCAACGGCCTGGTGGTGGGCACCGACCACGGCGCCGAGGCCCTGATGGGTTTCTTCACCAAGTACGGCGACGGCGCCTGCGACCTGGCCCCGCTGTCGGGGCTGACCAAGACCCAGGTGCGGCTGCTGGCCGAGGCCCTCGGCGCGCCAGGGCATCTGGTGTACAAGGCGCCCACCGCGGACCTGGAGGAACTGGCGCCGGGCAAGCTGGATGAAACAGCTTACGGTTGCAGCTACGCAGAAATTGACGCCTACCTGATGGGCGAGCCCGTTACCGACGCGGTGCGCCAGTTGATCGAGCGTGCCTACCTGCGCACTGCCCACAAACGCGCCTTGCCCCACACCCCGGCGATAGCTGGCCTGTAGCAACGGACTTGTGTGGTCCGCCGAATCGCCTTCGCCGGCAAGCCGGCTCCTACAGGCAGCGCTGCACCCAATACCGTAGGAGCCAGCTTGCTGGCGAAGGGGCCCGGAGCAGCACCGTCACCCTTTGAGCGTTCAATCCGGCCATCTGCGCAACGCCTCACGGCAATCCTCGGTCAGCTCCGGCATATGCTCCCGTACCTGCGACCAACCCAATATCTCCAGCGCCTCGCGGGCGCCTTCTCGCAGCGGTCGCCATTGCGGGTGTTCGAAGCCGTTGTCTTCCAGGGTCAGGCCGTAAGCCTCCCGGCACAGTACTTCACAGCCGCTTAACAGTGCTTGCAAGCGCGGCAGCAAGTGCGGCGCCAGATGCAGCGGAAACTGCTTCACAAAACCAGCGAGATAGTCCAGATAGCCAGACCACAGATTGCACTCGGCACAGCAACCGACCTCCACCCGTTGTCGCTTGGCGTCCAGGGCGAGAAATTCCAGGGCCAGGCCCAGTTCTCCCAACAGGATGATCCTTCGGTATTCGTCCTGGCCGTACCAGGTCCAGACGTTCGAGGCGAGGGGGGAGGTGCAGCGCGACGGTGCTTCACTCATGCTGTCCGCCTTTATCCTGCGTTGTCGGTGCGGGCTGCCAGCCCTCGGGCCAGCGGTCGCTGAACGAATGGCTGTGCGGCATCAGGGCCGGGTCGCGGTTGTCATCGAAGCAGCCCAGGAGCAAGGCAATGGTCGGCTGATCATCGATGGCCCCCAAGGAGCTGCCGCAAGCCCGGCAAAAGGCCCGGCTCGAATAGTCCGACGACCTGAAGGTCGCCGGTGCGCCGCCAGGGCCGGTCCAGGTCACCCGCTCTCGGGGGAATTCGACCCACGCCAGCGTCAGCGCGCCGCTGTGGCGCTGGCACAGTTTGCACGAGCAGGTATGGGGATTGGCGGCAGGCCCCTGGGCCTCGAAGCGAATCTGCCCGCACAGGCAGCCGCCCTGGTACAGGCTGGCAGTCATCAGCGTGGGTTCTCCTGAGGAATCAAACGGTCCTTTTCCAAATCGCGCAGCAGTTCATCGAGCATCTCTCTGCGACTTTCGATCTGCACCGGCGGTACATACCAGGCCGCCACACTATAGCCTTCACGACGGTAGTCGTAGGTCTTGAGCAGTTGGCCGTCCTTGAGCAGGCTGCCGCGCAAGTTGCTCTGGTAGGAGTAGGGCATGGGGAAGGTCAGCAGGGTGATGGCATTTAACGCGCCAAGCAGTCCCGCACTCTTGCCTCCAGGCTCGCTGATCAGGAGGCTGTAGCCGCTGCGACTATAGCCACCATCGAGAAAGGAGAAGGCTCCAGTTTGACGCAGGGCGGCGATGGTCTCCCGTTGCTCCTGTTCGTCGAAGCGACTTTTCACCGGGCCCAGGTCCAGGGTCAGCGGTACATAGGGATGTTGACTGCGGTAGTCCAGCGGCGCCATTCGGGTGCCACAACCGGTGATGATCAGTGCGCTGCACAGCAGGGCGGTCAAACCTATGGGGTTCATTGGGCCTGACTCGCGGTTGGCAACAGTTGATCCTGACGCAGATCGCCAGCAAAGGCGCGGGCGATGCGCTGGATATTCTGCTCTTGCATTTCACCGCCTTGATCCAGCAGCCAGGTGTATTTATGCGTCAGGTTGCGATAGCTGTAGCGCTTGAGGAGCTTGCCCTCGTGCAGCAGGCTGATGTCGGTGTGGGTGTCGATGCCATTGGAGAGCGGCATCAGGAACAGAGTGGCGGCACTGAGGAAGATCAACGGCATTGGCGGCATGTCCCGCTCGGACTTGAATTGAATTCGGGCGCTGTAGTCGCCAGCTTGTCCGGCGCCGGTCTGGACATCTTCGAACACCCCGGTGGCACGCAAGGCGTTACGTAACTCAGCGGCGCGTAATGGGTCATCGACCATCACATGCAGGGGCATCAAATAGGCTTGGCCATCCGTCAGCGGACGGTCCGGCAAGGTGTCGGTTGCCGCGCAGCCCGCGAGCAGCACAAGGGCGCAAAGGCTCAGGCAGGATTTCATGGATGAATCTCCGCAGTGGCGTTGGCTGGGCTGGTTTGCTTGTCGACGGGAAGGATGAAGGGCTTGGCCTTGTCCAGATCCAGCGGCATCCATTGCAGCTCCGGCAGCCCCGGTACCTGGCGCTGGGCAATCACGGCGTCACGGGGCATCTGATTGCTCCAGGCAAAGAAGCACTGGGTCACTTGGCTGCAGACCGAGCGAAACTCGCCGATGTAATACGCCTTGCCCGCCTCCAGGCGCAGCGGCAGTACGAACTCTTCGCGCGCTTCCTGGGATTGCAGTCGTGAGCCGAGCCCCGGGGTGTAGACCATGGACCAGAACTGGAAGTTGTAGAACTCGTAGTCACCCGGTTTGAGCGGCATGACAAATACACTGCCGGCGGCGCGGGGTTCATGGATGTCCTCAGGCGTTGGTCGTGGGTCGCCCTCCCAGAGTGCCGCGGCGCCATTGATTGAGCCGCGCTTGCGAATCAGCAGGCGCAGGTTGGTGGCGGCACCGCCGCCGCCCAGGTACTGCGGGCCAATAGCGCCCACCAGATAGGTCGTGGGTTCGTTGGCTGCGGGTTGCAGAGGGGCGCTGACGATGGCGGCGGGTTGGCTGATGCAGCCAGAAACTATGCTGGTGGCCAGCAGCAAGGACGAAGCCTTGAGTACGCGGAACATGGGGAACCCTGAAAGTGACTTTGGACAAGGCGCAGGTAGGGAGGGAGGTATGAGTGTCTGTACATGGCCTTCCCTGGCGCCGCTCGTGAGCGGCGCGATGGTACGAGAACCTTAGGGCTTTGTGTAGCGCGTTACCCGGAATGACCTGCCCGGCGGCGCTATTGACCGAACCCCGGCGCTGCCTCTTCGACCTTTCTTTTGTACTGCACCTTGGCTTGGTCGGGGTTGCAGGACAGCAGGGCATCGACCTGGACAAAACCCTTGGACAGCACCTGCCTTTCTCGCCACAGGTTGCCGCACGCGCCGAATACCCCGGCGCTGAGCAGCCAGCCCAGGGCGAACCCGTGGTGGCCGGCGCCTGTATCAGGGATCAGCAGGGTCAGGCCCAGGGCAGCCAGGGTGAGGCCGGTCACCCAGTACAGGCTGACGCAGTACGACCAGAGTACGGTGAGAAAGCAGGCGGCAAAATTGAAGCCGATGGCCACGGCTTCCAGTTCGCCCTGGGGGTTGCGATAGAGGCGGTAGAGGCGTTTGTGTTGTTCCTCTAGGTCCTGGTTGATCCGCTTCTCACGCTCGGCGATCTGGATTTTCTCCGTAGCGCTGAGGTCGCTGTCATCGAAGATTTCCTTGAAGGTTTCTTCCAGAAGGTAATAGCCGGTGTAGGCGCTGGAATGGCCTGTGAGGTACAGGGCGTCGACGCGATAGCGGCGGTTGAGCTTCAACTGGGTGTCGCCACTGAAGAAGCTGCAGGCCGAGGTCTGGATGTGCAACCAATGCTTGCCAAAGCTGTATTCGATATAGGGCTTGCCGCCGCTCCGAACCCAGCGGCGGTCGAAGTAGCCTTCCAGTTGCTCCACCTTCACGCCCGTGATGTCGGTCCTGGGTTGCGCCTGGGCGTTGAGCCACTTGGCGGTGCACCAGCCACCGACCATCAGGCAGAGGAAGGTGCACAGGATGACCTTGGCGAACAGCGGGCCATCCAGCAGGCAGATGAGGATGAGGCAGGGGAGCAGCAGGATGCCCGAGAGGACGCAGGTGGTTTCAACATCAGCCTTCCACGCGCGGGTCAGGTCTTGATTGATGCGGTCGATTCTTTCCTGGTCGAGGACTCGGATAACGGCGGTCTCGCTGGGCCCAAGCCTCAGGCTTGGGCGGGTCTTTAAAAGACGAAGCACAGGGACCGCCCGCGGGTTCGGGGCGGTCCATGCCTTCGAGGGGCGGGCAGCCTGCTGAACAGGGGGCGGTTCAGCAAGTCGGTTCAGCGGCCCGCGGATGCTTGCCCGGCCCTCAGCGCAGTTTCTCCAGCATCTGGTAGTACCACATGCCCGCCGCCAGCATCGGGTTGCCCAACTGGTCGCCGAAGGGCACGCGGATGTGCTGGCAGGCGGCGAAGGTGTCGTAGTGGCCGAGGTGGCCGGTCAGGGCCTGGGCCATGATCTCGCCCATGATATGGGTGGTGGCCACGCCGTGCCCGGAGTAGCCCTGGCAGTACCAGACGTTGTCCGAGAGCTTGCCCAGTTGCGGGATGCGGTTGATCACGATGCCCATGGCGCAGCTCCACTGGAAATCGATGCCTACGCCCTTGAGCGCCGGGAAGGTGCGTTCGATGCACGGGCGCAGTTCGCCGGCGATGTCCCGCGAGTCCTTGCCGCTGTAGTTGGCGCCGCCGCCGAACAGCAGGCGGCCGTCGGCGGTCATGCGGTAGTAGTCGAGCACGAAGCGGCAGTCGTAGACCGCCAGGTCCTCGGGGTTGAGGCGCCTGGCCAGGTCGCCCAGGGGCTCGGTGGTGACGATGCCGCCCATGGCGGGGAAGATCTTGCCCTTGAGTTTCTTCGGTTCCAGCTTGTGGTACACATCGCCCGCCAGCAGCACTTGCCGGGCGTCGATGCGGCCCTGGGCAGTGACCACCGCCGGGCGCTCGCCGTGGATGATCTCCAGCACTTCGCTGTGTTCGAAAATCAGCGCCCCCAGGCTTTCGGCAGCCCGGGCTTCGCCGATGCACAGGTTCAACGGATGCAGGTGTAGGTTGCGGGTGTTCTTGATGGCGCCGTGGTAGACCTCGCTTTCCAGCAACCCGCGGACCTGGGCCCGGTCCAGCAGGCTGACCTCGTCGCCCATGCCGCGGCGCACCGCTTCTTCGTAGTCGGCGCGCAGGCCCGGCAGGTGGCTGGGCTTGTAGGCCGCGTGCAGGTGGCCGTGCTTGAGGTCGCAGGCAATGGCGTATTTTTCCACTCGCTGCTGGATGATCTGGTGCCCGCGCCAGCGCAGGTGCCAGATGAAATCGTCCACTTCCTCGCCCAGGTGGCGGCGCATCTGCTTGCGCATGGCTTCATCGCCGGAGAGGCTGCCGGTGACCTGGCCGCCATTGCGCCCGGTGGCGCCCCAGCCGATCTTGTGGCTTTCGACGATGGCGACTTTCAGGCCGCGCTCGGCCAGTTCCACCGCGCTGGCGACGCCGGTGAAGCCGCCGCCGATGATCACCACATCCACTTGATGAGTGCCTTGCAGGGTCGGGTAGTGGGTTTCCTGGTTCAGGGTGGCGCTGTAGTAGCTGGGGCAGCGCTCGGCTGCCGGGGTCCGCGGATCGAAGGCGGCTGTCATGGGTAGAACCTCGCAAAAAAGTGAGCCGGGCCGCTGCGGGCAGGCAGCGGCCAGGGCTTTGAAATCGGTCGATGGGCCGGCGGGTCCGGCACGCAATGGATGCGCCTGAGCCCTGCGCGGCAGAGCGGTAACGGACCTCAGGTCTGGGTCAGGTACCAGCGCCAGTCCTGCTCGCCGACTTCGGCCATGAACTGGCGGTACTCGGCACGCTTGACCGCCAGGTACACACCGAGGAATTCGGAGCCCAGGGCATCCCGTGCCCAGGCCGATTGCTCCAGGGCCACCAGCGAGGTCAGCCAGTCGGTGGGCAGCAGTTCGGTGGCCTGGGCGTAGCCATTGCCCTGTACCGGCTCGCCGGGGTCGAGGTTTTCCCGCAGGCCGCGATGGATGCCGGCGAGAATCGCCGCCGCTGCCAGGTAGGGGTTGGCGTCGGCACCGCAGATGCGGTGCTCGATGTGCCGGCTATTGGCCGGGCCGCCGGGCACCCGCAGGCTCACGGTGCGGTTGTCGACGCCCCAGGTGGGGGCCAGGGGCGCGTAGCTGTTGCTCTGGAAGCGCCGGTAGGAGTTGGCGTTGGGGCAGAACAGCAGCAGCGACTCCAGCAGGGACGCGAGCATGCCACCCACCGCCTGGCGCAACAGCGGGGTGCCGGCCGGGTCCTGGCTGGCGAACAGGTTGCGGCCCGCGGCGTCGGCGATGCTCACGTGCATGTGCATGCCGGTGCCGGCCAGGTGATCGAAAGGCTTGGCCATGAAGGTGGCCTGCATCCCGTGCTTGTGGGCCACGGCCTTGACCAGGCGCTTGTAGCGCACGGCCTGGTCCATGGCTTCCAGGGCGTCGCCGTGTTCCAGGGTGATCTCCACTTGCCCGGGGGCGTATTCGGAGATCGCCGTGCGCGCCGGAATGCCTTGCAGCTTGCAGGCGGCGTAGAGGTCGGCGAGGAACGGTTCGATCTGCTCCAGCTCGCGCAGGCCGTAGACCTGGGTGCTGCGCGGGCGACCGCCATCGGCGTCCAGCGCCGGTTGCGGCCGGCCATTGCCGTCGCGCTTGGCGTCCAGCAGGTAGAACTCCAGCTCGCAGGCCATCACCGGGTGGTAACCCTCGGCCTTGAGCCCGTCGATCACCTTGATCAGCAGGTGGCGCGGGTCGGCGATGCTGGCGGGCAGGCCCTCCTGGGGGTGCATGCTGACCTGCACCGCGGCGGTAGGGATCTGCCGCCAGGGCAGGCGTACCAGGCTGCCGGCCAGGGGGTAGGCACGGCAGTCGATATCGCCCACATCCCAGACCAGGCCGGAGTTCTCCACGTCATCGCCGTTGAGGGTCAGGCCAAGGATGGTGCTGGGCAGGGGCCGGCCGCTTTCGTACACCGCCAGCAGTTCTTCGCGGTGCAACAGCTTGCCCCGGGGCACGCCGTTGGCGTCGAGAATGAACAGCTCGATCATGTCGATATCGGGGTTGGCGGCGAGGAAACTCCGGGCTTCGTCTAGGGCTGCAAAATTCATGTTTGTGCTCGCTTGGCGCCCGTGGGGCGCGCAGGTTTTCAGGTCCTGCAACGACGCCGCGCACGGGCCGGTTGCAAGGGCAGAAATCAGGTCTGGGAGGGACCACGCAGGAGCGCGATCAGGCCAGCGGCGAGTGATCCGGAGGGCGTGAGGAATGGCGCAGGCGGGAACGGCACAGGGCCATGGGCAGGTTGACCAGAAGCTTCATGGGCAGGGCCTGTCCAGGAAGAGAAAACCGATGACGCCAGCGCGCACCTCATGCACCTCACAAGGGCGTTGGGCAGGGTGCAGCGGGGAGTGGCAGGGCAGTGCGATGCGAGCGTCGACAAGCGTACCACCGCCAAGGGGCGGGGCCGTGGAGCGGGTGCAGGCCAATCCGTGGAACGGGCTCTGGGGATGCATCTGCCGGGTGATCTCGCTGTCGAGTTCGGGGTGATTATTCTTGGTTTACACCGGGCGCTGGAGGATGCGAACTGCTGCGGCGAGCCTCCAGGGCGGATCAATACTGCAAGAAAGCGCAGGCCAATGTAAGGGGGGTAAAGGGCGCAAGCCCCTTGGCATGGGGCTTTCGCTCATGGTGAAAACCGCGTGCTAGAGCGGCGCGTCCCGGCTGCCAGGCGTGTCTGATTTTTTTTACAGAACCTTAGTAGAGGCCCGGCAGCAGGCGCCAGCTGCGGGCGCAATAGGCCTCGTATTCATCGCCGAAATGCTTGAGCAACAAGGCCTCCTCGGCATGAATCCGCGCAATCAGCGGGATCAGGGTCAGTGCTGCCAGCAACAACCCCAGCCCCGAGCGAAACGCCAGGGCCCAACCCAGGGCATTCACCAGCAGGCCCAGGTAGCTGGGGTTGCGCAGGTGGCGGTAGAGGCCGTCCACCACCAGGCGGTGGTTGGGCTGGATCGCCACCAGCCCGCTGAAGCGCCGGCCGAGGATGAACACCGGCCACAGCCGCAGCCCGCCGCCGAGGATGAACAGCAAGGCCCCGAGCCAGCGCAGGCCTTCGCCGCCGAAGGTGCAGAAATCGATGCGGTCGCTGTAGGCCGGGACGAAGCCGCTCAACAGGCCGATCACCCCGAACACCGGCAGCACCCAGCGGTTGCCCTGGTCTTCCTGCTCGCCGCTGCTCAGGTTGACTTCGCTGTACAGCGCGGCGACCACCATCAGCAGGGTGGCGATGGCGATCAGGGTCAACTGTGGATGGCCGAAGAAGGCGGAGAAACCGCCCATGCCCCAGATCGCCAGGCCCAGGTAGGCGAGGGCACCGAGGATGCTGGAAACGGCCAGCCTGAGGGAGATTTTCATGATCCGTTGCGCCAGTAGCGGGAACCTGTGTTGAGTGTAGGAGCCCGCCTGCGGGTGAAGGCGTACGTTCGTCCGCTACAAGGTTCAGCCCGTGGTTTTCTGGGTCAGGTGCCCCGCCAGAAAGTCGATGAAGGCCCGGGTCTTCTGCGGCACCCGCCGCGCCGAGGGGTAGACCACGTTGATGCTGATGGGCGGCGCCTGCCATTCGCAGAGCACCGGCACCAGGCGCCCGGCCGCCAGGGCGTCCTCGACGATGAAATCCGGCAGCAGGGCGATGCCCATGCCGGCCTCGGCGGCCTGGGCCAGCAGGTCACCATTGTTGGCGTGCAGCGGCCCGGTGACATGCACCCGCTGCACGTCACTGCCGTTGCTCAATTGCAGGCTGACGCCGCTTTGCAGGTAGCCATAGTTCAGGCACTGGTGGCTGCTCAGGTCCTTGGGCTGGCGCGGGATGCCGGCGCGGGCCAGGTAGGTGGGGGAGGCCACCATGATTCGCGGTGCCGGTGCCAGCTGGCGGGCCACCATGGACGAGTCCGGCAGGCTGGCAATGCGCAGGGTGACATCGAAGCCGCCGCGCAGCGGGTCCACCTGCTGGTCGCTGAGCACCAGTTGCAACTCGATCAGCGGATGCTGTTCGTGGAACAGCGGCACCAGCGGCCCGAGCCGACGCAGACCGAAGGACATCGGTGCATTGACTCGCAGCACTCCGCGCAACTCGGCGATGCCATCGCGCGCGCGCTGTTCGGCCTCGTCCACCGTGGCTAGTACTTCCCGAACGCTTTCGTAGTACTCGGCACCGGCTTCGGTCAGGCGCAGGCTGCGGGTGGTGCGTTGCAGCAGTTGCACGCCGATGGCTTCTTCCAGCGCCTGGATCTGTTTGCTGACCTTGGAACGGGGTACGTCCATGGCGCGGGCGGCTGCGGCAAAGCCGTTTTCGTCGACGGTGACGACGAAGGCGCGCATGCATTCGATACGGTCCATGATTGTCCCTGTTTTAGAATCAATGATTCTCGATTTTAGGTAATTGTTCCTTTTTCTGCCAGGCCCTAGATTAGCCACCAAGCCGGACGCCACGGGGCGCAAGCAGCGCCATCAGCCGGTCATGTTCGACCCTCACTCTCTGACTGCAAAAGGAACGCGCCATGTCCATTCGTGAATTGCTCAACCCGACCAACTCCGCCCTGATCCTCATCGACCACCAGCCGCAGATGGCCTTCGGCGTGCAATCGATCGATCGCCAGACCCTGAAGAACAACACCGTGGCCCTGGCCAAGGCGGCCAGGATCTTCAACGTGCCGAGCATCCTCACCTCGGTGGAGACCGAAAGCTTCAGCGGCTACATCTGGCCGGAACTGCTGGCGGTGTTTCCCGGCCAGCAGCCCATCGAGCGCACGTCGATGAACTCCTGGGAAGACCGCAAGCTGGTGGAGGCGGTGAAGGCCACCGGGCGCAAGAAACTGGTGATGGCGGCGCTGTGGACCGAGGTCTGCCTGACCTTCCCGGCGCTGGAGGCCATGGCCGAAGGTTATGAGGTGTACATCGTCACCGACGCTTCTGGCGGCACCAGCCAGGAGGCCCACGACATGGCCGTGCAGCGGATGATCCAGGCCGGCGCGGTACCGGTGACCTGGCAGCAGGTGCTGCTGGAGTACCAGCGCGACTGGGCGCACAAGGACAGCTACGACGCGGTCATGGGCCTGGTACTGGAACACAGCGGTGCCTACGGCATGGGCGTGGACTATGCCTACAGCATGGTGCACAAGGCCCCGCAACGTCAGCTGTAGGCGCCGCCTGGCCGGCGAATGCGATCGCACCCACCGCTTCGCTGGCAAGCCAGCGCTTACGGGCCTTAACTGTGATGCGCAAATGCATCTCCTCGCAGACCCTGGAGCCTTCTGATGAACATCGAACTCACCGACGGTGTCGTGACCCTGCTGGTCCGTCACCGGATCAAGCAGGGCCAGGATCAGGCCTATGAAACCTGGCTGCGGCAGATCATCGCCAAGGCCCGCAGCTATCCGGGGCACCTGGGCATCGACGTGGTGCGTGGCCACAGCGGCGGCCTCGGGTTGTTCACCAGCGTGCTGCGCTTTGCCAGCACCGAACAGTTGCAGCACTGGCTGGATTCCGCCGACCGCCGCGAGCTGGTGCAACAGGCCCAGCACCTGCTGGCCGACGGTGACCAGACCGAAATCAACGCCGATCGCGAATTCTGGTTCACCCCCCAGGACGGCGGTGCACCGACCCCGCCACCGCGTTGGAAACAGGCGTGTGTGACCTTCCTGGTGATCCTGCCGCTGAGCTTCCTGGTGCCGCAATTGTGGAAACCGCTGTTCGCCCAACTGCCCTGGCTTGGCGGCTATGTGCCGGCCACGGTGCTGATCACCCTGAGCATCGTGCTGCTGGTGGTCTACGTCTTCATGCCCCGGGTCACGCGCCTGTTCAGCCGTTGGCTGCAGCCACGTAGTGCGGCCTGATTCCTTCTCGACCTTCGTTTGGAGCAATGCCATGAAACCCGATGCAATTGCCGACCTGATTCTGTTCAACGGCCGCCTGCACACCGTGGACCGGGCCAAACCCCGGGCCAGCGCGGTGGCGATCAAGGACGGGCGCTTCATCGCCGTGGGCAATGATGCCCAGGCCATGGCCCTGCGCGGCGCCGAGACCCAGGTCATCGACCTCATGGGGCGCACGGTGATCCCCGGGCTCAATGACTCGCACTTGCACCTGATCCGCGGCGGCCTGAACTACAACCTGGAGCTGCGCTGGGAAGGCGTGCCGTCCCTGGCCGACGCCCTGCGCCTGCTCAAGGAACAGGCCCTGCGTACCCCGGCGCCGCAGTGGGTACGGGTGGTGGGCGGCTGGAACGAATTCCAGTTTGCCGAGAAACGCATGCCGACCCTGGAAGAGCTGAACCAGGCGGCGCCGGATACCCCGGTGTTCGTCCTGCACCTGTATGACCGCGCCTTGCTCAACCGCGCCGCGCTGCGAGTGGTGGGCTACGACCGCAACACGCCGAACCCGCCGGGGGGCGAGATCGTCCGCGATGGCAACGGCAACCCCACCGGCATGCTGATCGCCCGCCCTAATGCGATGATTCTGTACGCGACCCTGGCCAAGGGGCCCAAGCTGCCGTTGGAGTACCAGGTCAACTCGACCCGCCAGTTCATGCGCGAGCTCAACCGCCTGGGGGTCACCAGCGCTATTGATGCCGGCGGCGGCTTCCAAAACTACCCCGACGACTATCAGGTGATCAACCAGTTGGCGGCCCAGCAGCAACTGACCGTGCGCATCGCCTACAACCTGTTTACCCAGAAGCCCAAGGAAGAACTGGCGGACTTCAAGCACTGGACCTCCAGCGTCACCTACGGCCAGGGCGACGACTTCCTGCGGCACAACGGGGCAGGGGAGATGCTGGTGTTTTCCGCTGCGGATTTCGAGGACTTCCTCGAACCGCGTCCCGACCTGCCGCAGAGCATGGAGCAGGAGCTGGAACCGGTGGTGCGCCACCTGGTGGAGCAGCGCTGGCCGTTCCGCCTGCACGCCACCTACGATGAATCCATCTCGCGGATGCTCGATGTGTTCGAAAAGGTCGACCGCGACATTCCTTTCAACGGCCTGCCGTGGTTCTTCGATCATGCGGAAACCATCAGCCCGAAGAACATCGAACGGGTGAGGGCCCTGGGCGGCGGCATCGCGATCCAGGACCGCATGGCCTTCCAGGGCGAGTACTTCGTCGAGCGCTACGGCGCCAAGGCCGCTGAGATGACCCCGCCGATCCAGCGCATGCTCGCCGAAGGCGTCCCGGTGGGCGCCGGCACCGACGCCACTCGAGTCTCCAGCTACAACCCCTGGACCTCGCTGTACTGGATGGTCAGCGGCCGGACTGTCGGCGGGCTGGAGCTGTACCCCCAGGGCCTGAGCCGCGATACCGCGCTGGAGCTCTACACCCACGGCAGCGCCTGGTTCTCCTCGGAACAGGGCAAGAAGGGCCAGATCAAGGTCGGGCAACTGGCGGACCTGGTGGCCCTGTCGGCGGACTACTTCAGCGTCGAGGAAGAGGCGATCAAGTGGATCGAGTCCCTGCTCACCGTGGTGGATGGCAAGGTGGTGCATGCCGCCGGTGACTTCGAAAAACTGGCCCCACCGAGCCTGCCGGTGACCCCGGACTGGTCGCCGGTGGCCAAGGTGCCTGGGCATTGGAAGCCCAACGCACCGTTGCAGAACCGGGTGCACCAGTGCAGCGGCCCGTGCGCGGTGCATGCCCACGGGCACCAGAAAGCGCGCATGTCCAACGTACCGGTGAGTGACTTCCAGGGGTTCTGGGGGGCGTTTGGGTGTTCGTGTTTTGCGTTCTGAGCTGTAGGAGCTGGCTTGCCAGCGAAGGCGGTTTCAAGGCTAACACCGCTTTCGCTACGGGTTTGAAATTGGCTTCAATAAAAATGGGCGCTCATGAAGAGCGCCCATTCAATTGTTTAAACAACTAGTTGGTGATTAACGAATTGATCGCGTTACTTAGCAGAACCGATCAATAACCCGAACTTCCGATTTATCCCGCAGCGATTGCCATTCGGCTTTCAGGGTCTCAAGGACCCGGCCGATGAAGTCCTTGTCGGCTGCGGCTTTCTTGCCGACGTAGCCCTGGCCGCGGCGGTACATCTTCAGGCGGGCCGCGAGGTCCCGGTTGTTCTGGTCGAACTCTGCTTCATGGCTATGGGGCGACAGGCAGTCGATATGCACTTGGCCCGACTTGGCGACCCACAGGATGTGGCTGTCGTGGCTGTCTTTCTGTGCGGCGAACATACGTGCCAATTCATCAATAGTGGGTTGGTTATTAAGATTCATTTGTAGCCCCCTTGACCATTTATCGATCTATCTAAGTTGATTCGCTAATTCATCTTGCTACGTCGGTAAGTTGAACCCTGATACCGGAAACAGGGCGACAGAGGGTGTCTGTCGGATAAAGATAAGGCCCAGAGCCTGATGCGTGTAGTTGCCTTGATTAACTGCTACGCAATAGCGTCACAACGAAGAGAAGCAGCGTAAACCTGGATGAAGCTGCCGACATTCCCACCATCGGCCACAAGCATCTTGAAGAGTTTTCGCCGGCTTCCCGTCTTGGTACTGGACGGTCAATGCCAGGTCAGTTTCATCAATCTGCCTTGTGGGCAGTACACATCCGGGTCACAGCTCGGCGGTCAGACGAGCTTGCTCATAACACCTTTGCCTCGTCCCCCGATCGGGGAGACGTCTGCATCATGCAAGGCCGAAATCCTCTCGTCAACGGTTTTGTAGTGAAAATTTTCAGGCACTACATATTGTCTGACAAAAGCCGAAAAGCCATCATCCGGCCCCCCCAACGCGAGGCTGGGCAGGTAGAATCGGCGCCTTGAAATGTTCTGAGGTTGCAGCGGTGGATGTACAACAAGGCTTCGTCCTGACCCGGCACTGGCGCGATACGCCGGCGGGCACGCAAGTCGATTTCTGGCTGGCCACCGACCAGGGGCCGCGCCAGATCCGCCTGCCGTTGCAGACTTCCGTGGCCTTCGTCCCGGCGGCGCAGCGGGCCCAGGCCGAGCGCTTGCTGACCGACGACCCGGATGTGCAACTGCGCCCCTTGCAGCTGCGTGACTTCCACCAGCGCCCGGTGCTGGGCCTGTACTGCCCGCAGCACAATCAGCTGATGCGCCTGGAGAAGACCCTGCGGCGCGCCGGGGTCGAGGTATTCGAAGCCGATGTGCGGCCGCCCGAGCGCTACCTGATGGAGCGCTTCATCACCGCGCCGGTATCCTTCGGCGGCCAGCCCGGCCCCGATGGCTTGTTGCTGGAGGCGCAGATGAAGCCGGCGCCAAACTACCGGCCGAGCCTCAAGCTGGTGTCCCTGGACATCGAGACCAGCGAGCGCGGCGAGTTGTATTCCATTGCCCTGGAAGGTTGCGGCCAGCGCCAGGTGTACATGCTCGGCAAGGCCCGGGACGACGACAGTGCGGTGGATTTCGACCTGGAGTTCTGCGCCAGCCGCGAGCAGTTGCTGGAGAGGCTCAACCAGTGGCTGGCCGAGCATGACCCCGACGCGATCATCGGCTGGAACCTGGTGCAGTTCGACCTGCGCGTACTCCACGAACATGCCCGGCGCCTGGCGGTGCCGCTGCGCCTGGGGCGTGGTGGCGAGGAAATGCAGTGGCGCGAGCACGGCAGCCGTACCCACTATTTCGCCTCGGCCGCCGGCCGCTTGATCATCGATGGCATCGAGGCATTGCGTTCGGCGACCTGGAGCTTCCCTTCCTTCAGCCTGGAAAACGTCGCCCAGACCCTGCTGGGGGAGGGCAAGTCGATCGACAACCCCTACCAGCGCATGGACGAGATCAACCGCATGTTCGCCGAGGACAAGCCGGCCCTGGCCCGCTACAACCTCAAGGACTGCGAACTGGTGACGCGGATCTTCGCCAAGACCGAGTTGCTGACCTTTCTTCTGGAACGGGCCACGGTCACCGGCCTGCCCGCCGACCGCAGCGGCGGTTCGGTGGCGGCCTTTACCCACCTGTACATGCCGCTGATGCATCGCCAGGGCTTTGTCGCCCCCAACCTGGGCGAGCTGCCGCCCCAGGCCAGCCCCGGCGGTTTCGTCATGGACTCGCGGCCCGGGCTCTACGAGTCAGTGCTGGTGCTGGACTACAAGAGCCTGTACCCGTCGATCATCCGCAGCTTCCTGATCGACCCGGTGGGGCTGGTGGAAGGCCTGCGCCAACCGGACGAGCAGCATTCGGTAGCGGGCTTTCGCGGCGCGCGCTTCTCCCGCACCCGGCATTGCCTGCCATCGATCGTGACCCGGGTCGCCGAGGGCCGGGAAGTGGCCAAGCGCGAGCACAATGCGCCGCTGTCCCAGGCGTTGAAGATCATCATGAACGCCTTCTACGGCGTGCTGGGTTCCAGCGGTTGTCGCTTCTTCGACCCGCGCCTGGCGTCCTCCATCACCCTGCGTGGCCACGAGATCATGGCCCGCACCCGGCAACTGATCGAGGCCCAGGGGCATCAGGTGATCTACGGCGACACCGATTCCACCTTCGTCTGGCTCGGCGGCCTGCATGGCGAGGAGCAGGCAGCCCTGATCGGCCGTGCCCTGGTGGCCCACGTCAACCAGTGGTGGCGTGATCACCTGCAGCAGCAATACGGCCTGGAAAGCGCCCTGGAGTTGCAGTTCGAAACCCACTACAAACGCTTTCTGATGCCCACCATCCGTGGCGCCGAGGAGGGCAGCAAGAAGCGCTACGCCGGCCTGGTGCAGCGCGCCGATGGCAGCCAGGAGATGGTCTACAAGGGCCTGGAGACGGTGCGCACCGACTGGTCGCCCCTGGCCCGGGAATTCCAGCAGGAGCTGTACCAGCGCATCTTCCACCGCCAGCCCTACCAGGACTATGTGCGCGACTACGTGCAACGCACCCTGGCCGGGCAACTGGATGACCTGTTGATCTACCGCAAGCGCCTGCGCCGGCCCCTGGACGACTACGAGCGCAACGTGCCGCCCCATGTCCGCGCGGCGCGCCTGGCGGACGAATACAACCGCGAGCAGGGCCGCCCGCTGCAGTACCAGAACGGCGGCTGGATCAGCTACGTCATCACCCTGGCCGGCCCCGAGCCCCTGGAAAACCGCCGCGCGGCCATCGACTACGAGCACTACCTGACCCGCCAGTTGCAACCGGTGGCCGACGCCATCCTGCCGTTCGTGCAGGACGATTTCAGCACCCTGGTGGGTGGGCAGATGGGCCTGTTCTGAAGCGCTTCAATCCACCACGAACAGCTTGGCCCCCACGGCGGTGAAGGAGCGGTGCGGCTCGGCGTTGTCCGCCACCTGGTAGCTCATGCCCGGGGTCAGGACGAACCGCCGGCCGTCCTCCAGTTCGGTGTGCAGCTCGCCTTCCAGGCACAACAGGATGTGGCCCTTGGAGCACCAGTGGTCGGCCAGGTAGCCGGGGCTGTATTCCACCATGCGCACGCGAATTTCACCGAACTGCCGGGTGCGCCAGAAGGCGCTGCCGGTTTCGCCGCGATGCTCGGTGGGTTCGATGCTCGACCAGTCGGTGGTGGCGAAGGGAATTGCGCTGATGTGCATGCACGGCTCTTGAGGTTGTGAGGCAAAAGGGGAGAGGGCTCAGTCGTCCACGGCTTCGCAGAGACCACTGGCGCCATGCTTGTCGGTGTATTTGACGGTCACCGATTCGTCGTCCTCGACGCTGATGGACAGGCTGATTTCTGCCGTCTTGACCTGGAAATGCCGGTCATCCACGGCACTGTTCTTGACTGCTTTGCCGTTGATGTAAACCGGGCCGCCCTGGTCGGCGCTGACTGCCAGATTGCCCGGGCAGGAGACGTTGAACAGTGGAATGCCTTCGGCGTGGGCCGAGCCGGCAAGGATCAGCAAGGTGCCCAGAAACAGGATTTTGCGCATCACAGACTCCTATCCAAAGAGGGCCGCGGGGCCCCGGTGCGGTGTCTAGCCTATCCCTTGGCGCCCCCTCGTGCGAGTGGAAAATTTACCCCGTGCCAGAGCGTCCCGGGGGCTTTGTAGGACAAAAAAAACCGTGGACTCACGGCTGACGGATATGTCAGGTTTCCAGCGCCTCAATGGGCGAGTGATAGGACGATCTCGCAGGCGGGGTCGCAGCTGTCCTATCGGATTTTTTGTCTGGAACAAGGACGTAGCAATGTCAAAAGCACTCTCGGAAGCAGTCGGCAACGGCATCGATTCGGCCGCTCAGGCCAGCCATGCCTACCAGCAAGTTCTGGCCTTCAGCCACCTGTATGACCGTGGCGGCAGCGAGCTGGTGAACGGCAAGCCATCCTTCACCGCCGACCAGGCGGCGGATTCGATCCTGCGCAAAGGCCTGTCCTGGCACGACCAGAACGGCGACGGCAAGATCGACCTGAGCTACAGCTTCCTCACCGAAAAACCGGCCAACTACAACCCGGCCCTGGGCAGCTTCAGCGAGTTCAGCGCACTGCAAAAAGCCCAGGCGCTGCTGGCTCTGCAATCCTGGGCGGACGTGGCCAACGTGACTTTCACTGAAGCGGCCAAGGGTGGCGACGGCCACATGAGCTTCGGCAACTACAACGTCAGCACCGGCGGCGCGGCCTTTGCCTACCTGCCGTCCGGCAGCAGCTACGACGGCCAGTCCTGGTACCTGATCAACGACCAGTACCGGGTCAACGAAACCCCGGGCAACGGCAACTACGGCCGCCAGACCCTGACCCACGAAATCGGCCACAGCCTGGGCCTGTCCCACCCGGGCGTGTACAACGCCGGCAGCGGCAGCCCGACCTACAACGACGTGACCTACGCCCAGGACACCCGCGGCTACAGCCTGATGAGCTACTGGAGTGAGAGCAACACCGGGCAGGACTTCAGCAAGGACGGCGGCGGTGCCTACGCCTCGGCGCCGTTGCTGGACGATATCGTTGCGGTGCAGAAGCTCTATGGCGCCAACCTGGAAACCCGTGCCGACGACACTGTCTACGGCTTCAACTCCAACACCGGTCGGGACTTCTACAGCGCCCACAGCGCTTCGGACAAGCTGGTGTTCGCGGTCTGGGACGGCGGCGGCAACGATACCCTGGATTTCTCGGGTTTCACCCAGAACCAGAAGATCAATCTCAATGAAGGGGGCTTCTCCGATGTCGGCGGCCTGGTGGGCAACGTGTCCATCGCCCATGGCGTGACCGTGGAAAACGCCATCGGCGGCTCGGGCAATGACCTGCTGATTGGCAACGCTGCGGCGAACATCCTCGAAGGCG
>NZ_VYKE01000468.1:0-747 GCF_032424515.1 Pseudomonas sp. JV245A | reverse complement strand
GCCAAACTTCGCCTCCTGCAGATTGGCATCACTCAGATCGGCCCCTTGCAGATCCGCCTTGCTCAACCAGGCCATCTCCAGGTCCGCCGCCCGCAGTTTGGCCTGGTGCAGCTTGGCCCCGGACAGGCGGGCAAATTGCAGGTAGGCCGCGCTGAGGTCGGCTTTTTCGAATTGCGCGCCCTGGGCAAACAGGCCCCAGCCCTGGATCGCCATCAGCTTGGCGTCGGTGAAGTCCGCCAGCCGCAGGTTGCTCTGTTGCAGGCTGGCGCGGGTCAGGTTGGCGCCTTGCAGGCGGGCCTTTTCCAGGTTGGCCAGGTCCAGTTGGGCGTGGCGCAGGTCGGCGCCGGAGAGGTCGGCGCCGGCCAGGTTCATCTTGCGCAGGTCCTGGTTGGCGAGGTTAGCGCCACGCAGGTTGGCGCCGGGGCATTGGCTGGCTTCGGCGATCAGGCAGCCGTTGACGGTCAGCGGTACATCGTTGCCGTCGTCGTCGACATTCATTGCCAAGGCGGGGGAGAGGCCCAACAGCAGGGCCAGGGGCAGGTAGTTCATGGTGCGGTTCTCCAGGCTGGAGTGAAGGCGGGTGTGGCGAGGGAGCGGGCTCCCTCGCCACAGACAAGGCGGGGATGATCAGCGCTGGGCGGTCTTGTTATCCCAGCTCGGGATCTTGAACACCCAGAACGAGCCGCCTTGGGCCACTGGCTTGGTCAGTTCGGCCATGTCGCCGCCCCACAGCGGCACCGCGCCGCC
>NZ_VYKE01000467.1:0-749 GCF_032424515.1 Pseudomonas sp. JV245A | reverse complement strand
AGCGGCTTGAGCAGCACCGACTGGTTCCAGTGATGCCGTTCCGGCACCGGGGTGTCGAAGAACCACTGCTGGATCGGCAGCAGCGGCATCTGCCCACGCACCGGGCCCTGGTCGATCTGCAAACCGCCCTCGCCCTGCTCCGCCACCGTGGCCAGCCCCTGCACCGTCTGGTGCTGGAACAGGTCCTTGGGGGTGAAGCGGATACCGGCCTGCCGCGCCCGGCTGACCACCTGGATCGAGATGATCGAGTCGCCACCCAGCTCGAAGAAGTTGTCGGTGACGCCCACCTGCTCAAGCTTCAGCACATCGGCCCAGATCGCCGCGATCTGTTGTTCCAGCGGGTTCTGCGGCGCGACGTAGGTCTGCTGCATCAGCTGCGCATCGACTTTCGGCAGCGACTTGCGGTCCAGCTTGCCGTTCGGTGTCAGCGGCAGTGCTTCGAGGAACAGCAGGTAAGTGGGCACCATGTAGTCCGGCAGGCTTTCCCGCAGGCGCGCCTTGATGCTCTCGCGCAACTGCGCCTGGCGCTCGTTGCTCGACGCCACCTCGGCGTCCACCGGCACGATATAACCCACCAGTTGCTGGCCGCTCGGCCCTGGCTGGGCGATCACCGCCACTTCCAGTACCGGGTCCTGCTCCAGCAAGCGCGCTTCGATCTCGCCCAGCTCGATACGGAAGCCCCGCACCTTCACCTGATGGTCGACACGGCCTACGTACTCCACCAAGCCATCGGTGCGATAGCGGGTCAG
>NZ_VYKE01000466.1:0-755 GCF_032424515.1 Pseudomonas sp. JV245A | reverse complement strand
CTACACCAAAACTCTGGACGATAGAGATGGGCGGCAGCGACGGCAGCGCAAACCACCAGTCGACGTGATGGGTGGCGATCAGCGAACCGCAAATGAAGAACGCCAGGGTCACCAGCATCCGCGCATTGCCGCCGCCAACGGTGAACAGGGTGCCCGAGGCGCAACCGCCGCCCAACTGCATGCCGATGCCGAAGATGAAGGCACCGAAGATCACCGAGACGCCGGCCGGCGCCACCAGCCCCACCACCGGCTGGCCGAACAGGCTGCCCGCCCCCAGCGCGGGGAAGAACAGCAGCACCGCCAGGGCCAGCATGACCATTTGCGCTCGCAGGCCGGCGCCACGCCGGTCGCGGATGAACACCCGCCAGGCCGAGGTGAAGCCGAAGGCCGCGTGGTACAGGGTCAGCCCCAGGGCAGCGCCCAGCAGCAACAGCAGCACCTGGCGGGCACCCACCTGGGCTTGCAGGAACAGAGCACCGGCCACCAGCAGCAGCAAGGCGAACAGCGGGGCGCCGAACTTGCGTTCAGGCGCCAGGGAGAGGGTCTGGCTCATGGGGGTTCTCGCGCGGGAAATGCTCGCGAGTATACCGCTTCAGGCCCGCCAGGCCTGGCGCAAACGGCTTACCGCAGCCTGTATATCGGCTTCCGGCACAGCCGCGAAGCCCAGCACCAGCCCGGCCCGCTGGTCCTCGGGCAAGGTGGTTTGCGGCAGCCAGTAGCTGCTCAGGCCGGCGACCTCGACCTCCACACTGGCG
>NZ_VYKE01000465.1:0-756 GCF_032424515.1 Pseudomonas sp. JV245A | reverse complement strand
CCCTGGCGGCGCTGCCCTGGGTGTTCCTGGTGCCGCGCCCGCCGGTGGCATTCGCCTGGCTGGCGGCCTACGGGCTGATTTTCGGCGTCGCCATGTGGGCCCTGATCAACCTGGGGATCGAGCAGGGTGTGGCTCCGGGCACGGCTGCGCTGTTGATCCAGTTCAGCGCCTTTTTCTCCCTGGGCTGGGGCGTGTTGCTGTTCGGCGAGCGCCTGCGCCTGCAACAGGTGCTGGCCACGGCCATTGCCCTGTGGGGGCTGCTGCGGATCATTGGCGACAGCCCCGGGCATGCCACCAGCCTGGGTTATGCCCTGCTGCTGGTGAGTGCATTCAGCTGGAGCGTGGGCAACGTCATCATCAAGCGCTGCGGGGTGCGCGAGGTGTTCGCTTTCGTGGTCTGGGCGAGCCTGTTTGCGCCATTGCCGCTGCTGGCATTGACCTGGATAAGCCATGGTGCGGCGCCGTTTCTGCAACTGGCCGGGCAAGTGTCCGCCGGCGCGGCCTTGTCGCTGATGTTTCAGGTCTATGCTGCAACGCACTTTTGTTACTGGGGCTGGAACCTGTTGCTGCGCGAGTATCCGGTCTCCCGGGTGGCGCCCTTGTCGCTGTTGATCCCGGTCTTCGGCATGGCCGGTTCGGTGTTGATCCTGGGGCAGCGGCTTGGGGCCGAGGAGGGCATTTCCATGGGCCTGATCCTGCTGGCGCTGGCGGTGGGGCAATTCGACTGGCGCCGGTTTTTCACCCTGGGTCGCCGTT
>NZ_VYKE01000464.1:0-756 GCF_032424515.1 Pseudomonas sp. JV245A | reverse complement strand
AGCTCGACGTTGACGCTGAGGCGGTCGGCGTAGCGCCCGGCCTGCTCGATCAGCAACGGGTCGGCGTCGGGGATGGTCTTGAGGTGGATGTAGCCACGGAACTCGTGCTCTTCGCGCAGCAGCCTGGCCACCTGCACCAGTTGCTCCATGGTGTAGTCCGCCGAGCGGATGATCCCCGAGCTGAGGAACAGCCCGCTGACGCAATTGCGCCGGTAGAAATCCAGGGTCAGGCGCACGACTTCCTCGGGGCTGAAGCGTGCCCGGGGTACGTCGCTGGAACGGCGATTGACGCAGTACTGGCAGTCGTAGAGGCAGAAATTGGTCAGCAGCACCTTGAGCAGCGAGACGCAGCGCCCGTCCGGCGTATAGCTGTGGCAGATGCCCATGCCATTGCTCGAACCCAGCCCGCTCTTGCCTTCGGAACTGCGCTTGGGCGCGCCGCTGCTGGCGCAGGAAGCGTCGTACTTGGCGGCGTCGGCGAGGATGCTCAGCTTGTCGATCAGTTGCATGGTCGGACCCGGATACTGTTTTTATATACAGTACAGAGTAAAACCCCGGGACCACAAGAGAGCTGCCGGGGGGAAATTGAAAAAAAACGTCTCGCCACCCCGTCGGCAGCCTGGAGCTATTGGCGAAAATCCTTAAGATACCCCCCGCGCCCACGCCCCCCTGGAAAGGACTCTGCCCCATGCATCGCCTCTACCGTTTCTGCCTGTTCGGCATGGCCCTGCTGTCGAGCATTGCCGCCAGCGCCGC
>NZ_VYKE01000463.1:0-764 GCF_032424515.1 Pseudomonas sp. JV245A | reverse complement strand
ACAGGACTTCGTCCCCCGGTTGTGCTCCCAGTAGGGCACGACCCAGGGGCGAGGCCCAGTTGATCAGCCCCTTGGCCGCATCCGCTTGATCCTCCCCCACCAATTGCACGCTTTGCTGGCGATCCTGTTCATCGGCGAAGGTCACCCGGCTGCCGATCTGCACCTTGTCGGTTGAATTGGCCGTCGTCACCACTTGGGCGCTGTGCAGGCGCTGGGTGAAATAGCGCAGGTCGCGCTCAAGTTCGGCCATTCGCTGCTTGTCGGCGTCATCTCCCAGGTCGTTTTGCTCGCTGTGCTGGCTGTGCAGCAGGGCAACCCTGGCCTGCAATTCGGCAAGGCCCTGGGGCGTGACGTAATTGGGCTGGGCGCTGATCTGGCGCTCCACCGGCTGCTCGGCCTGGTCGGCTTGATCTTCATTGACGAAAGCGCGGCTCACAGTTTTCTCCTTGAAGGGAGGCGGGTGGACCATGGTTGCAGGCTTTTCACCTGGGCGGTTACCTGAAAGCGACCTACGGCGAACGATAGGCTCGGGCCGCATCGCGGTCCTTTTCCTGCTGCCAGGCTCGCTCGCGCTCGTCCCAGTGCCGCTCTCGATACTCGTTGCGGTCCTGGTTCTCCAGCATGGCCTGGCATTGGCGGAAACCATCGTTCCAGCCTTCGGCGTATTGCGCGTCCTTGAGGTAGCGCGGTACGTCCTTGCGAAACTCTCCGCTCATGGAGCCTGCCGCCTGGCGGCCGCTGACGCAGCCGGCATCGAAGCCATC
>NZ_VYKE01000462.1:0-768 GCF_032424515.1 Pseudomonas sp. JV245A | reverse complement strand
CTGGGCGCTGAGTTGCAGAAGGTCGGAAGGGGTCAACTCCTCGGCGGCAACGATCGCCCCGGCTGGCAGGTCGTAGTGCCAGGCTTCCCCCAGCAGGGCGCGCAGAACGCGCTGCTGCAGGTCCCGCAGGTCGTTGGCGCGTTCAGCCAGCAGCGTACTGCCCAGTTGCTGCAGGATCTGGCATTGCTCGGTAATCGCCGCGCTCCAGGCATGGGTGGCGGCGCGGCCCTGGGCAATGGAGGCTTCGGCGGCGTCCAGCAGGGTCGGGTCTTCGAGCAGCGCCAGGTGGGCGCTGAAGATGTCCTGTTCCTGCTGGTCGCGGCGTTGCCGGGCCTGCTCCAGGGTGTGGCGGATTTCCCCGCGCACCTGGTCCAGTGCGGTGCTCAATGCTTGCCGTTGGGGCTCGGGTGCATGCTGGCCATGATCCTCCGCAAGGACCATGGCGTTGAGCCGCACCAGGGGTCCGCATACCAGGCCCGGCGCGGCGCAGACGCCCGGCAGCACGCCGTCTTCCACGGGGCCTTGGGCGGCCGGGGCCGGTACCGGGGTTTCGCCATGGGCATCTGCGGCCATCGCGGTGCCGAGGGTCTGCAGCATCGCCTGCAGGGCATCCTGGCAATCGTCGCCCTGGCAACTGACCAGCACTTCTTCCTGTTCACCGATGCCCAGGCTCATCAGGGCAATCAGGCTGGTGCAGGGGGCGCTCTTGTCCTTGAAGGTCAACTGCGAATGGCTGTTGAAGCTCAGGGCGGTCTGGCGCACCAGGGC
>NZ_VYKE01000461.1:0-770 GCF_032424515.1 Pseudomonas sp. JV245A | reverse complement strand
CCGGCGAGCCGCGACAGGCGCGGGGTGCTGGCTTCGGCGAGGCATTCGATGGCCAGCAGGTTGAGGTCGGCGATTGCCGGGTCGGCCCAGTCATTGGCGGTGCCGTCGATGCGCCGCTCCAGGGGGCCGCCCAGGTGTTCCAGCACGCTGATCCGGCTCGGGCCGAAACCGCGCTCGCGCAGCAGGCCGGCGATGGCAGCCGGGCTGTGGCCGTCATTGCTCAGCACCAGCAGGCGTACCCCGCCGGACAGTTGGGCGCTGAGTGCGCTGATCGGCCGTGCGACCACAGAGAGCGTGATCACCTCCTGCAAAGGCCAGCCCAGGCGCGCAGCCGCCAGGGAATAGGACGAAGGGAAGGACAGTACCTGGATTTCCTCTGCGGGCAGCTGCCGCGCCAGGCTGGCGCCGACGCCGAACAGCATGGGGTCACCGCTGGCCAGGACGCAGACTGCAGCACCACGCTGGCTCAGCACCGGCTCCAGGGAAAACGGGCTGGGCCACAGCTGGCGCTGGCCACGGATGCAGGGTGGCAGCAGGTCCAGCTGGCGTTGGGCGCCGACGATCTTTGATGCGCCCAGCAGGGCATGCCGGGCATTTCTGCCCAGGCCCTTGAAGCCGTCTTCACCGATTCCCACTACTGTCAGCCAGGGCGACATCTCTATTCCTCGAACGCAAAACCTGTTGTTCCGACAGGCAGGCTTTTCATGCCTTCGGACAAAGCAGGCATAATACCGCGCCTTCGCTGACGAAGCGCTTTTCCCACACGGCCG
>NZ_VYKE01000460.1:0-770 GCF_032424515.1 Pseudomonas sp. JV245A | reverse complement strand
AGCAGCGCCTGCTGCTGCACCAGGGCGTCCAGGGCCTGGTGCAGGTTCTGCGCATGGCGTAGGGCATGGCTGGCGGCGCCGTAGTGCCCGGGCAGCAGGCGCTGGCCAAACAGGAAACTGCTGTCGTCGGCATCCAGCAGGCGCCGGCCGTTGCCGATCAGCGCCAGGAACTGCTGCGGGCTGAGGCGGGTCTGGCCGGCCAGGATGTCCTCGTGGAACAGCCCGGTGCCGCGCAGCAGGCGGTGGCTGTCGATGTCCCGGGACAGCGCCAGGTCGATCAGCGCCGCCGGTTGATAGTGCCCGGGGATAAACCGCGTATCGGCTTCGTACCAGTGGGTCTTCACGGTCATGACGGCGCCTCAGGCGGTTTTTGCCAGGGGCTGCTTGGCCCGGGCCAGGGCCAGGTTGAGGCGCTTGAGCAGCCCCTCCGGGGTTTCCTCCAGGGCCATCACCACCGCAGTGCTGGCCGCCAGGTGCAGGCGCTCGCCGTGTTGTCGGGTCTTGTGTGCCAGGCCCTGCACCGCCTGTTGCAGCTCCAGGGCCAGCAGCCGTGCCTGGCTTTCCCCGGTGTTGGGCAGCAGCACCACGAAGCGGTCGCCGGCCAGCCGGCACAGCAGGTCCTGGCGCCGCAGGTTGAGCAGCAGCACATGGCTCAGGGCCTGCAGCACCGCATCGCCTTCGGCATGGCCGTAGTCCTGGTTGATCGCCGCGAAGTGGTCCAGGTCCAGGGCCAGCAGCGACAGCGGCTGCTGCTGGCGGCGGCTGTCTTG
>NZ_VYKE01000459.1:0-784 GCF_032424515.1 Pseudomonas sp. JV245A | reverse complement strand
CCAGTGGCTGCAATCCACCTGGGCCGGCATTACCCCGCTGCTGGCCGACGGCCTGCCGCGGCACTACCGCCTGACCCGGGCCGTGGGCATCTTCGGCCAGGTGATGGCCGAGTACGTGCTGACCTACATCCTGGGCCATGAGCGCGAGGTGCTGGCGCGCCTGGTGAGCCAGGTCGAGCGCAAGTGGGACAACCGCCTGGGCCAGAGCCTGGTGGGGCGCAAGGTGCTGATCGTCGGCACCGGCGACATCGGCCAGAGCGTGGCGCAGTTCCTCCTGCCGTTTGGCGTGAAGCTGTACGGCATCGCCAGCCAGCCCCGGGAGCAGGCGCCCTTTATCGAAGTGGCCGGCCTGCAAGACCTGGGGCGCCTGGTGGGGGAGGTGGACTACGTGGTCAACCTGCTGCCCAACACCCCGAGCACTCACGACCTGTACGACGCGGCGCTGTTCAAGCAGTTCAAGCCCACGGGGTTGTTCATCAATGTTGGCCGGGGCGTGGCGGTGGTCGATGCGGACCTGGTGCAGGCCCTCAAGGATGGGCATCTGGCGGGGGCGGTGATCGATGTCTGCCGCCAGGAGCCCTTGCCGCAACGGCATCCGTTCTGGACCGCCTGGGGCTTGCTGCTGACGGGCCACAGTTCGGCGCCGACCTCGCCGGAATTGATGGTGCAGTTGTTCGTCGACAACCTGCGGGCTTATCAGGCTGGGCAGGCCCTGCGCGGCGAAGTGGATTTCGCCCGGGGCTATTGAAACGTGCCTGATCGCAGGAGCGAGCTTGCTCGCGAA